>JAOUJV010000060.1 GCA_029882995.1 Gammaproteobacteria bacterium
TATCAATAATTCCGCAATCGCCTTTCTTCAAACCAGTAAAAAACCGCAGTACATTACGCCCGGTCATTTCCGGATAGAAAAATACAGACTCGGGTAAATAACCAAATATTCTCTTTTGCTCAATACTACGTGGAATATCAGCATTGTGACCTTCTATTAATATTTTCCCGCTATCCACTTTCAGCAGGCCCAGAATTATTCTCATCAGGGTAGTTTTACCCTGACCATTATTGCCGATAATTCCTGTCAGTTCTCCCGGGCGAATAGAAAGATCAATCTGCCTCAGGACTTGCCTGTCGTTATAGGATTTTTTCACTCCCTCAAGCTGAAGAATAGTGTCAGTCATTTTTATTCTTTATTCCTGCTTCACAGTGCATTGTCCATTCATTATACAATTCATTTCTCTCAGCATTGTATCCGACATTCACAGGTTTCATATACGGAAGTCGATCAATTACACTGGCCGGTCTTGCAACCGGAAATCTGGACTCAATAAACTGAAATAACTGAATGACAGGACTTTGTGCAAGCAGCTTGATTTGTGGATAACGGAATGCAAGTTGATCAATCCGGTTTGATGCATAATAAATCCTGTCACCAATATTATTTTGATCAAAATCCCAACCAAGATAATCACTCCAGTAATTTCCCTTTGATTCTATATTCCAGTCCTGACTATAACGTGTTGCATACATGACCTGTACCTGATTGGCCACAAAGTTATTGTCGTAAACCTTGTTATCATTGCTTCCCGCTGTCACATGAACACCTATTTCATTATTTTCTACCTGATTTTCTGTTATCTGGTTAAAGCTGGCATCATTCAGAAAAAATCCTCTTGCATTGCCGCTGGCAAGATTATTTTTAACCTTTGAATCATAAATTGAACGAAACAGAACACCATGTTGCTTGTTATTAATGGTGATATTGTTATTTATTTTGAGACGTTTTGAATACATCATTGCCAGACCCACGCTGGAATTACATACATGGTTACTGATAATTATATTGTCATCGTTATACATATAATGCACACCGAATCTTACATCATGTACATAGTTATTCCTGACAATGGATCCCTTGGTAACGGTGAGAAAAATACCGTCTCTGACACTGCTTATACGATTCTCCCTGATCAAACTGTCGCTGACCTGCCACAAGTTGATACCATTACCCATATCAGACGGATATTTTCTTTTAACACCACTTATCACATTTTTTGTAATCTGAATATCGGCAGACCCATTCACCCAGATTCCAAATGCACATTTCTCAAGTACATTATCCTGAATACGCACATGGGCTGCCTCTTTGTGCACATAAACACAGGCATCCATCTTGCCCACTTCATCACCACTGTTAATAATTTTCAGTCCTTTAATACTGACCGAGGAAGAAAATATTTCTATAACACGGCCCTTGCCAGCACCATCCAGAATCACGGCTTTTTGTTCGCTACTGCTTGATGCACGCAAACTAACCGGCTTATCTACGCGAACATTTCCCCTGTAAATCCCTGATGACAATTCAATAACATCATTTTCATTCGCTTCATTAATAAATTCCTGTAATGTTTTTTCACTATCAGGTGAAACGGAAATAACTTCGGCATGGAGTGTGAAAGGGAATAAAATAAAAAGAAAAAGGACTTTTATATAACTCAGGTTATTGATTTTCAAGAGAGTCATTCTGTCGGTTTATAGTGGTTACAGATCCGGGTTTTTACATGGATCATCAAAATTAACAGTGATGCCTTTAATTCTGTTTTTCTTATCTACAATCAAAGGTGGACAAACATCTTCATCAGTATATTTCTGCTCGCACTCGAAACAGGAATAGCACTCATAAACATCAATATTACCCTTATCATCAATAGATAGCGAATCACAACCTCTTGCACATATCTTGCAACGAGTACAACATCCACGCCTCTCTATTCTTATTCTCTGAAAGAAGCTGCCTATCGAAAATCCGGCTCCCAGCGGGCAAACATAGCGACAGAAAAACCTGTAATTGAATATAGAGATAAAAAACAGCAAAAACCAGTATCCTATAAAATACCATTCACGGCTGAATATACCAAGCAGCCAGGTTGTTTTGAACGGCTCAACCTCAATAAGTCTTTCTGCCGTCTCAATTGAAACCACCGCGACAATAACAAGAAAAAAGAATATACCGTATCTGAACTTACGCAATACATTATGGACAGGCATTGGAAAATCAAAAAACAGTTTCTTGGGGAGAATTACCTTTGCAAACCTGTTAGTCAGTTCAAGCAGACTTCCGTATGGACAAACCCAGCCACAAAACCAGCCACGCCCCCATAACACGAGGGTAAGTGCAATAAAACTCCAGAAAATAAACTGCAGGGGGTCAGATAAATAAAGATCCATCCTGAAACCGTCCTGAAAAACCCTTATCAACGGATAGAGATGTGCCATGGATGGTGGTGACTTGAGTATGATGCCAACAATAACAATAGACAAAACCATAATGGTAATATGCGTATTAACAAGTCGTCTTTCTGTTTTATACATCCATTTTCTTTTTACAAATACGAGAGTAACGAGTAATAAAAATCCTGTTAGCAGGATAATTCTGTAAAGATTGTCTGACCATATTTTTACAATATGTGATTTTTTATTACTAATGAGTTTCAGATCAAAATATTTTTCGGGATATTGATATTCGGTATGAAAGGTCTTGAATATTTTTGACAGTGCTGTCTCGCCTGTTAACCGGTTGGCAACATAGTAAAAACTCCATTTATTGCTTGAATCAAATAACTTGTTCCTGATAATAAAAAGCCCGGTTTCCATGAATTCCGGCACACCTTCAGCCTTGATACCATACAGGTTTTCATAATCCAGATCCCTGAACGTAATCTTGAAATTTCCCTGTTCTATATAAAACCGATCAAATATACCACCACGCACAAAACCGGAACCCTTGAATGTGCTGACACCACTCCCTGCAATAAAGATTGCCTTCTCACCTTCTTCCAGATTTTCCATTAACCAGTTGTAAGTTGACTCCCCCAGTATATTAATACCGGTTACCGGCTGTGATACGTCACCATAATAGAGATCAATCCATGGATCCTTGCTTCCATTCTGAATACCCATCTCCTGCAGCTCTATACGCAACGTACCAATACTGCCTTCTTCAACCAGTTCCTTCCATGATCTGTGTACATAATCAGACTTCCACGTAACAATACGTTGATCTTCACTTTCTATAATACCCAGTGCCTCACCCACCTTTCTGGCGCTTGTTACCAATGTCTGATCAAGCACCTGAATTGTAACTGTTGCACCCGTCACCATATCTACATTGACTGTTAAAGGCTGATCACTGAGTTCATGCTTTACAGATTTATCAGATAGTCCATCTTGTGTTTCGCCGCGATCACCAAAAAGACCGGTAGTGACAATCTCAAAACGA
This sequence comes from Gammaproteobacteria bacterium, assembly GCA_029882995.1. Lineage (GTDB taxonomy): Bacteria > Pseudomonadota > Gammaproteobacteria > DAOVJZ01 > DAOVJZ01 > DAOVJZ01. The sequence goes on from JAOUJV010000060.1 coordinate 3,445, forward strand.
TCCCGGATTGAATATCCAATGTATTGTTTAATAAAATCATTCAGCACCGATTCCGGTATACCCACCAGCAGAATGGGCTCACTGTGATGCACTACCCTGCCATCCAGAATGGTTCCTTCCGGATCAATTGCAATTAATGTAATAAGTGGCTTGCCTGAATAAGCCGGGATATTGACCAGATCAGTGGAAAGGAAAAGATAACCACTGACTTCACCGTTTTTCACTGCCTCAAAAACAGGAATATTTAATTTTTCAGATTCACGAAACTCATCTGCATCGGGGAAAAGCAGGTTACATTCAAATTTTTCACAAAACGGCTTGCCATCTTTCAACTCAAGCCCTGATGCAAAAACAGAGGATGTAGAAAGTATGACCAATACAAGCAGTATTGATAGAAACTTTTGCAGATCGATTGTCATAAAACAGATATTGCCCGTAAAACTGCCTGCCCTAGGAAAAGATATTACAAATATATTTGTAATAAAAACTGTCATACTCTTCTGACCGGCATACCGGTCAGAAGAGATGACTGCTGGAACATTATGTCACGATCATACGACCGCGCATTTCAAGATGTAACGCATGACAGAACCAGGGGCAGTAATACCAGTACACACCCTTGTTTGGCACCTTGAATGTTGCCGAAGCCGTCTCCTGAGGAGAAACACCAAAGTTCACATCATGATGACTAACACAAATACCATGTGACAAATCTTCTATACCATCATTATTTGTCAATACAAGCGTTACCGTATCACCTTGTTTAACAGTAAATTCACTCATTGAAAAATTAGGTGCAACACCTGTCATGAATACATAGACATGTTTACCATCACGTATAACCTTTGATGCAGCCTTAAGATCATTAAGGCCAAACTTCTTCGCCAGATTACGCTCATAGTCAAATCTTGGATCATCATTGCTCCATACCTTCTTGGGACGAATAATGTCTCTTCTGACCATGACGGCATCATGCGGCTCCGGATGAGTCGCCGTATCATGCACAATACGCATCTTGCTGCCTGAAATATCAATCAACTGTTCATTTTCATTTCTGAACGGACCCACCGGCAGGAAACGATCCTTGGAGAACTTGTTCAGAGAGATAAGCCACTTGCCATCCGCTTCCTTGGTTTCACTCATGGTCGCATTGATATGGCCAATCTGATAATGAATATCGATCTTTTCAATAACCGGATTCTGGCCTGCTACTGCCTTGGCTATATTCCATTTGGTTACAACTGAATCAATAAAGATAGAAGTATAGGCATTGCCGCGATCATCAAAGGCGGTATGCAGTGGACCAATACCTACTTCCGGCTCGGCAACCACACAGTCTCTTGGCTTGATCTTGCCATCGAATGCCTGATCTACTTTCTTCATATCAACAACAGAAACTGTTGGTGACAACTTGCCGGCACAGACTGCATAACGGCCAGTTGGATCCATGTTCACACCATGTGGGCTTTTAGGAATCGGGATATAAATTGTATATGGTGAGCCATGACGACCATCAAGAACAGGAACAGAAGAATTACCAATCTTCTTACCCTTGCCAGCCTTCACATCTGCTTCGATACGCTTGTGATTAAATACCACCAGCCAGTCACGATCATTGGCAATCATGTCACCCAGTGTCACGCCACCTTCCGAGTTATAACTACAGGCCATTGAATACTTGCCTTCATAATCGGTTGCACATAAATCCATATTACCGTCGACCATCACCTGCCAGCGGACATCCATGGTTTTGGCATCAATACAGGTATGCAGCGCACCGTATTTTTTTGGATCAGTTGCATCACGGCCATCGTTGGGTAATGGTGTACGGAATTCGGAATTACAGTAAACAGCATCCAGTTTATGGCGTGACGGGAAAATACCATGTGTACCCTGACAATGAGGAATTTCAGTAATCTTGTCAGTAACAAAATAATCCAGTCGGATACGCGCCAGTCGTGCCTGCGCCTTATCGTTTACAAATGCATATTTACCATCATAAGTGCCATTGTGATAGGAAAGGTGAACATGATGTGTGTCACCGGAGTGTTTCCCTTTCAGGAGTGATTTACTGATGTTGGTTGTACCCCAACCGTAAGCGGCATCATAGTTGAAAACCGGAATACGTTTGAGCTCACGGCATGATGGAATACCCAGAACACGGACTTCACCAGAATGACCACCAGACCAGAATCCGTAGTAATCATCCAGATCACCGGGATCCACATGAGATTTAAGATGCCCTGGCTTGTCTGAGGCCTGAACAACATTCGGCATTAGTCCTAATGCACTGGTTGCACCAGCCAAACCACAAACTGCACCTACTTTAAGAAATGAACGTCTATCGGGATTTTTAGTTTCGGTTTCTTCCTGCTTTTTACTCACTGAACCCTCCTTTCTAGAGTTAGAGATTATTTTTTCCTTTCAAAACCGGCATTTTTATACTGAGCGTTTTTAATGCCTGATAGCCTTCGCATATCCTACCCGGCAAGGACATTTAATCCTTGTCGCAGATCAAGGGATAATCTGGTTATATTTAACCAGCCAGATAAATATTTCAACATATAGATTTTTTATAACCATTTGATTTAATAAGATTTTGTATAATGAGACTTGCTCAAATGGTCTCAAATCCATAGAATAGGCCGCCTTTGAAACACCTCCGGACGAGATAATCTCAACCGGAATGAAAATTTCTAATAATTTATATCAGTTTGTCAGCTTCCTTCTTAATCAGGCAAACAGGTTGTCAGGAGAATTTTAATGTCTGAAAAGCATCCCGTAATTGCTGTAACCGGCTCCTCTGGTGCAGGTACCAGTACTGTTAAAAGAGCATTTGAACATATCTTTCATCGTGAAAATATCAATGCCGGTATCGTAGAAGGTGACAGCTTTCATAGCTATGACCGTGCCGGAATGAAAAAAGCGATTGAAGACTTCTCCAAGGAAGGCAAAACATTGAGCCATTTTGGTCCGGAAGCAAACCATTTCGACAAACTGCAAGAACTGTTCAAGACATACGGTGCCACAGGCCAGGCCAAGGTCAGGAAATATCTGCACGATGAAGAAGAAGCAGAACCCTACAAACAGGAACCGGGTACATTTACACCATGGGAAGATTTACCGAAGGACACTGATATTCTGTTTTATGAAGGTCTGCATGGCGGTGTTATTGACAAGGATGCCGGAGTCAATGCATCAAAATTTGTCGATCTGCTGATTGGTGTTGTGCCTATTGTCAATCTGGAGTGGATCCAGAAAATTCATCGTGATACCGCAGAGCGCGGTTATTCAGCCGAGGCTGTAACGCACACTATCCTGCGCCGTATGCATGACTATGTTCATTATGTCACTCCGCAGTTCTCGCAAACCAATATCAACTTCCAGCGCGTACCGACAGTTGATACGTCCAATCCATTTATTGCTCGTGATATCCCGACACCGGATGAAAGCTTTGTCGTTATCCGTTTCAAGGATCCAAAAAACGTGGATTTCCTGTATTTACAGAGCATGCTGCATGATTCCTTCATGTCACGCCCGAATACACTGGTAGTACCTGGTGGCAAGATGGGCTTTGCAATGGAAATTATCCTTACCCCAATCATTCATGACATGATTGAAAAGAAACGTAAGGCTAAGTAAATAACGCCTGTTTAAAAAAGCGCAGAGACTAATAGCCTCTGCGCTTTTTTTATTCCTCAGCATAATTTCTAGCGCCGTATTAACGGTCTCAAAATAGCCAGCCAACGCCAAAGATTTAATAAGCTAGCAAGTGAACTTGCCACATAGGTCAATGCACATGCCTTCAGTATTGTATGCGTCGCTTTCAACTGATCAGTTTCAATATAATTTCCTTCCATCAGGATTGGTAACGCCTTGTTAAAGCTTGCATCCCATTCCACTGGCAAAGTAACAAAATGTACAATTACCGATAAACCCAGCGAAATAAAACCAATTAATGCCATGAGTACGCCTGTGGAAGGAACACGGGTCATTAATGCAACAACAGGTATTGCCAACATAGCTGCCGCACCTGCCTTTTCTGCAAATGCTGCCAGATAGACAAGACGGGTACGTAAATCCAGTAATGATTCACCACGATGATGTTGTAGTGCATGACCTGTTTCATGTGCAGCCACCGCAATGGCAGTTAATGACCTGGTATCATGATTCTCATTACTCAAGCGAATAGTTCTTGATAAGGGATCATAGTGATCACCGGCCTCGGTCTTTTCTACATTAACCCCTGTCACGCCGTAACGTGTTAACAAATGGCGGGCCAGTTCCGCTCCGGTTCCGGGAATCTGTTCATCATGTTGGCTATATCGTTTAAGCACATGACGAGCCCAGAACTGTGGGCCGAATATCAACAACGTGACAGCAATAATAATAATGGCTACGTACATGTATACACCTGTTATTTAAAAATATAACTCTTTGAAAACTATACTATCATACGTTCAGACTTGACTCGGTAACCTGTGTGAAGATAGTGTCTACGACATAAACGGTAGCATTTCCATCCTTAAGGCATGGGTTTTGTGCTTCCAGCGGAATCCGGCAAATCCGTACAACAAATAAAAAACAGACCTTTAATCAGGGCGGTTATGTTACCGACAGGGGGAATATCACGATGTCGAAGAAACATCCCATCGTTGCCATCACCGGTTCATCCGGGGCTGGCACCAGTACCGTTAAAACAGCATTTGAGCATCTGTTCTGGCGACTGAAAATTAAAGCCGCTGTCATTGAGGGTGATAGTTACCACTGTTATGATCGCAAGGAAATGGCACGAGTTGTCAGTGAAGGTGATGGCGACCGGCGTGCTCTGAGTCATTTTGGGCCACGTGCCAATCTGTTTGGCAAACTGGAAGAAACTTTCAAGACCTACAGTGAAACCGGTAATGGTCAGGTCAGAAAATATTTACATAATGAAGAAGAAGCGGAGCCCTATAAACAGGAACCAGGCACCTTTACACAATGGGAATCCATGCCTGACAATACTGACCTGCTTTTTTATGAAGGCCTGCATGGTGGTGTGATCGATAAGGAAGCCGGCGTCAATGTGGCTAAATGGGTTGATCTGCTAATTGGTGTAGTACCTATTGTAAATCTGGAATGGATCCAGAAAATTCATCGTGATACCGCTGACCGGGGTTATTCTGCTGAAGCTGTAACACACACTATCCTGCGTCGAATGCGTGATTACGTCAGTTACATAACACCCCAGTTTTCGCAATCACATATCAACTTTCAACGTATACCGACAGTTGATACTTCCAATCCGTTTATTGCACGTGATATTCCAACACCGGATGAAAGTTTTGTGATTGTTCGTTTTCGAGATCACAAGGCGGTGGACTTCCCTTATTTACTCAACATGCTGCATGATTCATTCATGTCACGTCCCAATTCCATTGTTATCCCGGGCGGTAAAATGAGCTTTGCAATGGAACTCATTTTGGGACCAATACTTGAAAACATGATAAAGCAAAAGAAAAATGCCTGAACATTTCCTATGCCGGCACTTCACCCACAGATCGCTGTAGGCATTATCCTTTTTAATTCACAGAATGAAGTCCTGTTAATCAAACGTGCCAACCCGCCGGCTGAGGGTCTGTGGACCCTGCCTGGCGGCAAGGTAAAGTATGGTGAGTCACTGGAACAGGCCTGTATTCGGGAAATGCTCGAAGAAACCGGTATCAATGTCAGGCCACTAAAACTAATAGAGGTGGTTGAACGAATAACGGAAGGATTTCATTATGTCATTATGGATTATCTTGCAGTTCAGATGACAGATGATGAAGCCGTTCCATCAAGTGATGCACTTGATGCAAAGTGGGTATCTCTGGAACAATTCAGTGATTATGAAACAACTGAAGGATTACTGCCGGTTATCAACCGGGCCAGTCAACACAATCATTAGGCAAGGGTAGTCCGGCAATACGACAACCCGTGCGTGATGGACCATCCGGAAATAACTGATAGAGTTTTTTCTTGTTACCCTTTTCCTCACCAAATGCCTTGCTAAAGGTCTTGACCAATAAGCGGGCATTGGGTGAAGTACCAAACTCATTATAGTGTTTGCGTAAAAAATGAATAACTTCCCAATGATCATTGGTCAGCTCAATCTTTACTTCCCGTGCCAATGCCTCTGCAACCTCTTCTGACCAGTCATCAAGATTAAGCAGGTACCCATTGGCATCCATATCAAGCTGTTTATCTTCCATAATAAACTTCATGATATCACTCATGAGGTACCTCGGTTTTGTTTACAGTGCAATGTAATCACGGCCAGTCAACACAATCATTCGGTAACGGCAGTCCTGCTATCCGACAACCCTGACGTGCAGGCCCCTTCGGAAATAAGCTATACATCTTTTCCTTGCTGCCTTTTTTCTCACCGTACTCCTTGGCAAAAACCTTGACCAGTAACACAACATTAGGTGATGTATTAAATTCAGCATAATGCTTGCGTAAGAATTTAATCACTTCCCAGTGATCATCCGTCAGACTAATCCCTTCCTTGTTGGCTAGATAGCCAGCAACTTCTTCGGACCAATCATTCAAATCAACAAGATAACCTTTATCATCAACTGCGATTGATTTTCCGCCAACCTCTATTTTTTCTGACATCATTTTTCCTCCCTCACTGCAACTACTATTATTAAAATAGTACTCTTTTTAATCAAGATAAACACTCTTTTCTATAACGGTAATTGGTAACTTCTCCAGTGACTTCCCGACACAGGGTCCCGCCACACAAAATCCATCATCAGGTCGAAATAGTGCTCCATGGGTGCTACATTGCAAAAATGTGTTCTCTCCGTTAAAAAAACGATTCGGAATCCATTCAAGTGTAACACCTGTATGCGGACAACTATTCCTGTAAGCAATCATTTCATCTGACCAATTTACAATAACAATATTTTCTAATCTTCCATTACTGTTGATCTCGAAACCACATGCACTGTTTCGTGGAATATCATCAACCCTGCAAATAGGTTCTGCTTTCATGCTGTAGTATTGGTTATTACGGTTGTCAGTTATACAACTTTAGAACAACAGGCCAAAAATATCATAAAAAACCTGTTGATATTGATATTTATCACATTTCCCGCACTACACGAAATCCGACATTATCCAGACTGACATCTGGTGCAAATTTATTGCGCTTGGCACTACGAATACTATCTGAAACAGTATCATAGGCACCGCCACGCGCGATACGCTGGGAACAGCCATCTTCAACCCACGCACTGCCATCTGATGGTGCACCATCATAGGTTCGATGGTAACAATCCTGTGTCCATTCCAGCACATTGCCTGCCGTATCATAAACACCAAATTTATTTGGTTTGAAACTGCCTACCGGTGCGGGTGATTTATGATCCCATTGACTACCACAATTAAAGCAATTGGCATTGTTCTCGCCCGCAGTTAGTCCCCACCAGTAAGGTTGGTTATTACCCGCTCGTGCAACATATTCCCATTCCGCTTCCGTTGGCAGGCGATATTTCTTGCCCGTTTGTCTGCTCAACCATTCTGTATAGGCAACTGCATTCTGCCAGCTAACCCTGTAAGCAGGTAGCTTGTTATCTGATTTAATGACCGACTTTCCATTTGCCTTGGCAAAATGATTATACTCCTCAATAGTTACCTCATACTGACCGATTGCAAACGGGTTCAGTGTAACCTCATGCTGTGGGCGTTCCTCAAATTTCGGCGATGAAGACGGGCTACCCATCCTGAAACTGCCACCAGGCACAGATATCATTACCGGTCCATTGCCACCGCTTTTCAAACGATCACGCACAGTGGTGATTGATTCAGCCGGTTTTTCTGTTACCGGTTGTTGGGCAATTTTTTGATCCTGTTTTTTAACTGAAGGCACTGTTGCCTTTGAAACACTCTTCTGTTTTGTGGTGGCTTCAGGTATAGATGCGACCTCTGGGGTCTTTTCATCTGATGAAAACAAATATCCTGCAACCACACCGGCAATCACAATAACAGCTACAGCAACTGCAATAATTATATTTTTATTACCACCCGATGTAACAGCAGGTGCTGTTTCTTCCTGTGTAAAATTGATAGAAACCGATTCAGAAAATTCACTCCCTGAAGAAGAACTTTCAGAGAGCACGATATCTTCTTCTGATTCTATTTTTGCTTTTGTTTTTGTTTTCGGCTGGTCATGGAAAATAACACCACCCGTTAACAAGGCTCTTTCCAGATCAACATCACCGGTTTCATTGGCTTGTTCAACTTCCTTCTCAAGCCATTCAGCACGTTCCTCGGCTTTTCTGCGTGCCTGTTCATGCTCAGCTTTCAAACGCGCCTGTTCCATTCGCGCCTTGAGTTTGGCTTCCTCAAGTTCAGACTTGATACGATTTACTTCTTCCTGCGCCTGCATACCTGCCGATTCTGCTTCTGCCTTCAGTCGAGCCGCTTCTTCTTCCGCCTTCAGTCGAGCCGTTTCTGCTTCTGCCTTGATTATCGCGGCCTCTTCCTGAGCCTTGATGCGTGCTGCTTCGGCATCCCCCATTAATTTATTGGCCTCTTCCTGAGCTGCGATACGCATCTTTTCAGCTTCAGCCAGCAATTTATTTGCCTTCTCTTCCATTTCCTTCTTGGCAGAGTCTTCAACATTATCAATACTTGAACGCGCTGCTTCAGCCTCGTTCAATAATTGTGCTGATTCTTTTTCTGCCTTTCTCAGCACATGCTCAGCTTCATCCCGTAGCTTGCTGGATTCTTCCTCAATCTTAATTCGTGCTTCTTCAGCCTCTGTGCGTAAACGTACCGCTTCTTCCTGTGCCTTCAAACGTGCTGATTCAGCCTCAGCCTTGCGATTTTCTTCTTCTTCCGCCTTGATGCGTGCTTCTTCCGCCTTGGCAGTAAGTTCTGCTACCTCGGCCTCTGCATGCAATCTTGCTGCCTTTTCCTCTTCCTGTAATCTGAGTTTCTCGGCTTCAAGGTGTTTTTGTGCTGTTTCGGCTGCAACTTTTAACTGGCTAATTTCTTCCTCAACAGAACGTTTGGTTTCTTCGCCCTCTGCACGTAAACGCTCAACTTCCTTGCGTGCCTTTTCCTGCTCATCAAGTGCTTCTTTACGTAAACG
>JAOUJV010000007.1 GCA_029882995.1 Gammaproteobacteria bacterium
ATCAGATTTTAAATGGTGGCCAACATCTGTTAGCACTGATTAATGACATTCTTGATCTTGCCAAAATTGAAGCCGGTAAGGTTGATCTTTTTATTGAAGAAGTTGATCCAAATATAATTGTCGAAGAATGTCTGTCTATGGTGACGGGAATAGCGGCAGAGCGTGGTATTAAAATCTCCATTCCTGAAAAATCACATAAAATTCCGATGGTCAAGGCTGATGAAATACGTTTTAAACAAATATTGCTTAACCTGATGTCCAATGCTATCAAATACAATAACGAAAATGGTCACGTCAGTATTGCTTATGAATTAATTGCTGACAGTACATTACGTATTAGCATCACTGACACAGGAAAAGGCATACTCTCTAATAAACAGAGTGAGCTGTTCCAGCCCTTCAGTCGACTCGGTGCAGAGAATAGTGAAATAGAAGGGACCGGTATTGGTTTGGTTGTATGTAAAAATCTGGTTGAACTAATGAATGGAGCAATCGGGGTTAATAGTGAAACAGGCAAAGGAAGTACCTTCTGGTTTGAGCTTCCGCTTGCTATACCAAAAACTGTCGATACAGAAATTCAAGAAACCATAGAAACATCAATAACCTCCAGTCAACAACATGGGATTAATGGCACTGTTCTTTATATAGAGGACAACCCCTCCAATTTACGACTGTTGAGTATGATCATATCTCGTATTGGCGGACTATCCATGATTTCCGCTCATACTGCTGAAATAGGTATTGATATTGCAAGAAATAAACATCCTGATGTCATCATTCTTGATATCAATCTTCCCGGCATGAGTGGCCTTGATGCAATCAGGTATCTCAAGAAATATGATGAGACCAAAAATATCCCTGTGCTGGCGATAAGTGCAGCGGCCACAAAAAGAGATATAGAGAAAGGCCTTGAGGCGGGTTTCCAACACTACCTGACTAAACCGATTAATATAGTGGAGGTAACAAATACAATAAGGGAGGTATTGGAAAAGTAAGAGAGCAGGAAAACTTATGATTTATACTCACATATAACACTATTAATTCTTGATGTTTGATACATAAAAATCCAGATTAGCTTATATCCCATATCAGATAATATATTGAGTATCACATCCATGTTTTTTTATTTAACAGGAAATAGGCTCCTTCCCGTTTATATACTTGGTACTGGTGAGAAAAAAGGTTGTTTACCCTTTTGTATATACTCCTGAAAATCTTTGGGACATGCATAAGTGGTTAAACTTCTTTATAAATTTCTGCACCGGCTTGTTTGAATTCCTCAGCCTTGTCCTGCATGGCTTTTTGCAGGGCTTCGTCTTCAGCCAGATCCTGTTTCGCGGCATAGTCACGTACATCCTGCGTGATTTTCATGGAACAGAAATTGGGACCACACATGGAGCAAAAATGAGCAACCTTGTGCGCCTGTTTAGGCATAGTGGCATCGTGATATTCGCGCGCACGATCGGGATCGAGCCCGATATTGAATTGATCTTCCCAGCGAAATTCGAATCTGGCCTTTGACATCGCATTGTCGCGGATCTGGGCACCGGGATGGCCTTTAGCCAGATCAGCAGCATGTGCAGCAATCTTGTACGTAATGATGCCTTCTTTTACATCATCTCGATTGGGTAAACCTAAATGTTCCTTTGGTGTGACATAACACAGCATGGCACAACCATACCAACCGATCATGGCAGCACCAATGCCAGACGTGATGTGATCATAACCAGGCGCTATGTCGGTTGTCAGTGGGCCCAATGTATAGAATGGTGCTTCACCGCATTCATCCAGTTGTTTGTCCATGTTTTCCTTAATCATGTGCATCGGTACATGACCGGGACCTTCAATCATGGTTTGTACATCATGCTTCCAGGCAATTTTTGTTAATTCGCCTAATGCTTCAAGTTCACCAAACTGGGCGGCATCATTGGCATCTGCCAATGAACCGGGACGCAAACCATCACCAAGCGAAAATGACACATCATAGGCCTTCATGATGTCGCAGATTTCTTCAAAGTTGGTATACAGGAAGTTTTCCTTGTGATGTGCCAGGCACCACTTGGCCATGATTGAGCCACCACGCGAAACAATACCGGTTAACCGTTTGGCCGTCAGTGGTACATGGCGTAACAACACACCCGCATGAATGGTAAAGTAATCCACTCCTTGTTCAGCCTGTTCAATCAATGTATCGCGGAACAATTCCCACGTCAGTTCTTCAGCCTTGCCATTAACTTTTTCCAGCGCCTGATAAATCGGTACTGTGCCAATCGGTACTGGTGAGTTACGAATAATCCATTCGCGGGTTTCATGAATATGTTTACCTGTCGAGAGATCCATAATGGTATCGGAGCCCCAACGAATACCCCATGTCATCTTGTCGACTTCTTCTTCAATAGAAGAAGTCACTGCCGAGTTGCCAAGATTGCCATTAATCTTGACCAGAAAATTACGACCAATGATCATCGGTTCGAGTTCAGTGTGATTAATGTTAGCCGGAATGATTGCGCGACCGCGTGCAATTTCAGAACGCACAAATTCAGGCGTAATGACATCAGGAATACTGGCACCAAATGAATTGCCGGGATGTTGTTCCTGTAAAAGATCACGATACATCTCCAGTCGCAGGTTTTCACGAATAGAAACGTATTCCATTTCCGGTGTCACAATACCTTTTTTTGCATAATGCATTTGCGACACATTACAACCGACCTTTGCCCTGCGCGGCTGGCGTTTATGTCCTTCAAAGCGTAAATGATCAAGACTCGTATCCTGTGAGCGCCCCTGACCATACTCGGAAGTTTGGTTTGCCAGAATCTCGGTATCATTGCGTTCTTCAATCCATGTACTGCGTATATCTGCCAGCCCTTCACAAATATCAATCGTGACTTCCGGATCTGTATACGGGCCGGAGGTATCATAAACAGTCAGTGGCGCATTTTTCTCGATACCGTTTGAAGTCTGTGTATCCGAAAGTGTAATTTCACGCATGGGAACACGAACATCGGGACGTGAACCCGACACATAGATCTTTTTAGAATTTGGAAACGGCTCGATTGCAGCCTTGTTAATACGCGCGGTTCTGGATAAAAAGTCTTCTGGATTTGCACTCATGGATTGCTCCCCGTAAATCATCAGTGCGCAGGAGAGCGAAATTTCTGCTTCCCTACGCCGGAATTAACCGGATCAGGTTCGAAGGGTGTATCTCAGCCCCGCCCCGACATGACGCCTGCGCAGGACACCCCCAGCTACCCCCACACTAACGGATAGCCTACTGATTTTCAAGATAAATACCATGCCGGTAGTCACCTCAGCATTCATATACTACTTAATAAAGTAGGGTCTCAGACCGATACATGCATACAAGGATCATAACCCACTCAAATTTCAAACAAAAAAGGACAGGTATATGAACCATTCAATACTGGCTCTGATCACTTTTTTATTGATTATGCCTGGTACAACCGTGCTTGCTGAGCACGGTGGTGATATCGAATTTACTGACCCAAAACTCATCTTTAGCATGCCAAAGGGCTGGGCTGATAAACCTGTCAAATATGAAGAAGGGACAAAGGCAGATGTTGTCATCTCGCTCGATCAACAAAGTTATGTTGCGCTGAAAGATAAAATCCTCACCTATGCTGAAAAGACCAATACAAGAATTGTGGTCAAGGAAGGAACCTGCGGATTCTCACGCAGTCATCTGGAAAAAAAGACCATTGATATCGGTGGCTTCTGCTGTTCACCCGGTCACTCTGACAGATTGCCTGACCTCAAGTTTCATACTCTGGGAATTGCGTCAGTTGCACTCATTGTTCACCCTGACAATGAGCTGAAAAATGTCACCTTTCAACAGGCGCGTGACCTGTTTAATGGCAATATTGAAACCTGGTCACAACTGGGTCTGAAAAACCCCTATCCTGTTGTTCCGGTTGTCAGACTGCATTGCAAAAAACGGGCTGGCCACTGGCGACTACTTCTGCCCAATGAAGATCGATTCAGTATTTATGTTCATGATGTTGGTGTTATTCCTGACATGATTTCAAAAGTGGCCAAGGAAAAAAATGCCATAGGGTTTGAAACCTTGCTAATGGCAAAGGAATATAAAACAAAAGGAAATGTAAAACCCATTACTATTGACGGGATTGCACCTGAAGACACTGATGCACTTATCCGCACAGCCTATCCGATTTACAGAACTTATGGCATTACTACCTGGACAGGGAAAAACAAGAACCCTCATGCAGAAAAGCTCGTACGCTATTTACTGGATACCGCTGATGACATGAGAGAATATCATTTTGTATCACATAAAAAACTACGTGCCGCAGGATGGGAGTTTTTTGGAAATGAACTGGTTGGTGAACCTGAAGTTATCAGGAAAATGCAATAACAATGTTTAAGAAAGTTAAACGGTTTTTCTACAATCTGCCCATCAGTATCAAGATGACACTGATCACGATACTGGTCGGCACAATGATCTGGCTTGTCCTGAATCATATTCAAACCGCACAATTTACATCGCTGTTTCAGGAACGGTTACAGGACAGGTTTTCAAAAAATGCGGAAGAAGATCGTTATCGTTTTGATCAAAGTGTCAAGGCATTGCATCGAGCGGCCAAACTGTTATCTGAATTTTCTCCGCTAGTCCATTATATAGAACAGGACATGTCAAACAAAAAATCTGTTAATACTATTGTGCACCGCCGACCTCCTGTCTGGCTACCTTCAATGTCTGTTTTAAGGGATATGGTACCTATACGATATTCACTGCTAGTGGATTCAGGATTGAATGTGCGTGAGATATTCAAAACAACCAGACAGCCATTACCCGATGTATTACTGAAACCCACACCATACATGCTTGAACTCAGCAATGATCAAACCTATTTAACCTTAATAGATGGAATTCCTTTTCTTGTAGCATCAAAAACAATTTCAATCGAAAATAAATCTGGTGATAATTTTTATCTAATACTGGTAACACCTATTGATTCTTCATTTCTGATTTATACACAGGGTGGTGCTGAACGCGGAAATATAATCGCCTTGCTGGATGGACAGGATCAGCATGTTCTCACCAGCAGTAAGCCAGAGATTATTTCTACGGGTATGTCTGCCAATAATATTCGAGAAGCCTATCTTGTGACAGATACGGCATTTTTTGATTATGGTGCAGCTGACCTTTTGATTCGTTTTGTCTCCATGACACCAACTGATGATCTCAAGGCACTGGAAAATACATTTATCCTGCGTGGTATTGTGGCAGCAATTGCCTTTATTATTCCGTTTCTTCTGATCATGTACTGGATTACACATCGAATTCAAGGCTTGAATAAACGTATTAATGTTTTTATAGAAAACATGAATCTCCATCTATTTTTTAATTCTCAAGGTGATGAGTTGAATAAACTCGAAAACAGATTTGTTGCACTGTCAGAAGAAATTATTGAAGAAACCAAATTACTAGAACATCAGGCCTTGCATGACAGCCTGACAAAACTGCCTAATCGCAGCCTGTTTAATGACCGATTTGATATAGCGCTGAAGGACGCAAAACGCGAAGGCCACGAAATGTCGGTCATGATCCTTGATCTGGATAAGTTCAAGGAAATTAACGATATACTGGGACATCACATTGGTGATGAGGTATTGAAAGAGGTTTCTATCCGGTTCGCCAAAACCTTAAGAGCAACAGACACGGTTGCCCGTTTCGGTGGTGACGAGTTTGCTATTTTACTGACTAATTCAAACAGGGAACAAACAGAAAGGGTTGCCAAAAAACTGGTTGAGGTAATCCGCACCCCGATTGAAACAGATGGACACAAACTGGATGTCGGCACCAGTATCGGTATTGCCATGTTCCCTGAACATACCAAAGACAAGCAGTCTCTTCTGCAATTTGCGGATCGTGCCATGTATGACGCCAAGCGTGGAAGAACTGGCTATAAATTCTACGATCCTGAAACTACGGGTATTTCCCACATTAGCTCAATCTAGCCAACCTGCTGTTTCAACTGACTATTTTTTGTATAAAAATCTTGCAAGGGGGTATTGGATTTTTCTGTGGTGAAACCGGTTGCCTGCCGCTCACAAAGTGCTTACGCTACGCACAAATTTGTAAGAACTATCAAAAAAAATGACCCATCTTGATGTAACCAAGGCACGTCTCAACATGATTGAACAGCAAATCCGCCCATGGGAGGTGCTGGATCAAAGAGTACTGGATGTGATGGAGCAAATTCCACGTGATGAATTTGTACCTGAAAACTGGCGTAATCTGGCCTTTGCCGACATTAATATCCCGCTAAGCCATGATGAAGTCATGATGGAGCCTCGTATTGAAGCGCGTATGTTGCAGGCCTTGAATATCCAGTCATCAGATAACATTCTGGAGGTCGGCACCGGAAGCGGCTATATCACAGCCCTGTTGGCCAAGCTGGGCAAACATGTTGTGAGCGTCGACATTCATGCTGATAATTCTCAAAATACGGCACAAAAACTGGAAAATCTCGGCATTAACAATGTGAGTCTGGAAACCGGAGATGCCTCGGCAGGCTGGGATCAGCATGCCCCATATGATGTTATCGCCATTACCGGATCCATACCTAGCTTACCCGAGGCCTTCCAGTTTGCACTCAATAAAGGTGGACGGCTATTTTGTGTGATCGGTGAAAGCCCTGTCATGACAGCCACACTGATCACCCGTATCGGTGAATACGAATGGACTCACGAAGCCCTGTTCGAAACCGAACTCCAACCCTTACAGAACATTGCCCCGACGCGGCATTTCTCCCTGTAATAAAACGACAATTTAGCTCCCAAAGCACCTCCCGTTCTACTAAAATCAGATGGTTGGTCAAACCTGTTGGAAATCATGTTGTTATTAAAAGGAAAATTACGGTTACTCATCATTTTTTCCCTGTGCACATTTGCTGTACAGGCTGAAGATTTGTGGGATATCTATAATCTGGCAAAGGAAAATGACACACAGTTTCTGGCCAATACTGCGCAATGGCAGGCATCAAAAGAGACCTTGAATCAGAACAAGGCCTTAATCATGCCTTCAGTGGATTTAAGTGCCAGTGTTTCCGGGAACCGCCAGAAAACACGTCGACCCTTAGCTTCTGCCGGTATCCTCGATTATGACTCCGAAGTCTATAGCATCTCGCTGATACAACCACTTTACAACAGTGAGTACATGGCGCGTATTCACCAGGCGCAAGCCATCGTGGATCAAGCCGATGCCGATTTTGAATCTGCCCGTCTGGAGTTAATGGTCAGGGTGGCAGAAAAATATTTTTCTGTACTGTCAGCAGGTGACAATGTCGCATTTGCCGAGGCAGAGAAAAAAGCTGTGGAACGTCAACTGGAGCAGACCCAGAAACGCTTTGAAGTTGGCTTGATTGCGATTACCGATGTACACGAGGCAAAGGCACGTTACGATATTACAGTTGCACAGGAAATTGCTGCCAGAAATGATCTGGCTGACAGTTACGAAGCACTGTATGAAATCACCGGCCAGTACCATAAACAAATTTCCATTTTGAATGATAATGTACCGCTGGTAACACCGGAGCCGAAAGACATTAATGGCTGGACCAGTATTGCCATGGAAAGAAATCTGTCACTGATTTCTGCACGCAAGACTCTGGCCGCGGCAGAACAGGAAATAAAAAAACAACAAGCCGGACATTACCCTTCTCTTAGTATTGTTGGTAACAAGTCCTATTCTGATAAAAGTAACAGCTCTCTCGGTGCTACTAATTCAGAAACAGATTCTATTGGTCTACAACTAGACATGTCGCTGTTTGCCGGCGGTAAAACCAGCTCACTGGTTCGCCAGTCAACCTTTCTCAAGGTCAAGGCACAGGAAGAAATGGAAAAACAACGTCGATCCGCATTACGCCAGACACGAGAAGCCTACCTTGGCTTGAATGCAGCGATCAGTCGTGTCAATGCTCTCAAACAGGCGCTAACGTCCAGTGAAAGTGCGCTGGAAGCTACCGAAGCCGGTTTTGAAGTTGGTACAAGAACGATCGTGGATGTACTGCTCGCTCTCAGGGAGAAATATCGCGCACAACGCGACTATGCACAATCACGTTATGATTATGTGATTGAAACTCTGCATTTAAAACAGGCGGCAGGTGTTTTATCAGACAATGATATAGAAATGGTGAATAGCTGGCTTGTTAAGAAATAACTTTCTGCCTTCAATTACTGCTGTTTTCTATTTATTTAACCGCCGATTTCAGCTTCCAGATTCCTTCGTTATATTCATGCATGGTGCGATCCGTGGAAAATCTTCCGCTGGATGCTGTATTCATAATACTCATCTGCGTCCACTTACCACGATCCCGGTAAGCCTCGGACACCTTATTCTGACAATCGATATAACTTCTGAAATCCGCCAGCGTCATCCAGGGATCATGTGGATTAAGTAATGAAGCAATGATATCACCAAAAATACCGGCCTCTCCGGCATTGAAATGATCCTGCTGAAGTAAATCCATCACTGCCTTTATATCCTTGTCATGACTCACTATCTGTTTGGGATTATAGCTTGCACGTAATGTATCAATTTCTTCAGTACGAAGACCGAACAGGAAGAAGTTGTCCTGACCAGCGGCATCCAGTATTTCAATATTTGCACCATCATAGGTACCAATTGTAATAGCGCCATTCATCATAAATTTCATATTACCGGTACCGGAAGCCTCTTTTCCGGCAGTGGAAATCTGTTCTGACAAATCAGTCGCTGCACAAATAACCTCCATACTGGAAACATTATAATTTGGCAGGAAAGCAAGCTTGAGTTTATTACCGATATCCGGATCACTATTAATTACTTTTGCCACATTGTTAACCAGTTTGATAATAGACTTTGCCAGATAATAACCAGGTGCTGCCTTGCCGCCAATCAGGACACAACGATTGGTCCAGTTTTGCACATCTCCTTTTTTGATGCTGTTATATAGGTGGATAACATGCAGGATATTAAGCAATTGACGTTTGTATTCATGAATACGTTTGACCTGAACATCGAACATGGCATTCACATCAAACTCCACACCACAGCGTTCCTTCACCATTTTGGCCAGACGTTTTTTATTAAGTTGCTTTACCTGATCCCATTTTTGATGAAAATCCTGATGTTCTGGCATTGCATAACGGGATAATCCGTTAATTTTTGACAAATCAGCAATCCAGTCATTACTAATATATTCACTAATCAGTTTCGTCAGAGCAGGATTAGCATAGGCAATCCAGCGACGTGGTGTCACACCATTGGTTTTATTATTGAATTTTTCCGGCCACAGATCACAAAAATCCTGAAACAGACCTCGACATAACAGTTTTGAGTGTAGTTCGGCAACTCCGTTTACCGAAAAACTGGCAACAACAGCAAGATAGGCCATGCGAACATGCTTAACATGACCTTCTTCAATAATGGACATGCGTGCCATTCGATCAACATCTCCCGGCCAACGTTCTGTCACCTGTTCAAGGAACCAGACATTGATCTTGTAGATAATTTCCAGTAACCGTGGCAATAATTCACCAAACATCGGTACCGGCCATTTTTCCAGTGCTTCCGGCAACAAGGTATGGTTTGTATAGGCCATACACTCGGTTGTAATACGCCAGGCATCATTCCATTTCAAACCCTTTTCATCCGTCAGTATGCGCATTAATTCTGCAACCGCAATTGTTGGATGCGTATCATTCATCTGAAACACATTATCACGAGCAAAATTATTGTAATCACTGTTTCCCGCCGCTTCCCATAACCGCATTGCGTCCTTTAGTGAAGCAGAAGCAAGAAAGTATTGCTGACGTAAACGCAGCTTCTTGCCGTTCTCACTTGCATCATTAGGGTATAACACCATGGTAATATGTTCTGCATCATTCTTGGCTTCAACTGCTTCGGTATAATCACCTGCATTAAAATCTTCCAGACAAAATTCACTGGTTGCTGAAGCACTCCATAAGCGCAGTGTATTAACCGTATTATTACGATAACCTGAAATCGGCATATCATAAGGGATAGCAAGTACATCAGCTGTACCGACCCAGCGATATCGTTTATTGCCATTTGCATCACGATATTCTTCTGTATAGCCACCAAATTGGATAGTCTGTGTGTGTTCTGGCCGTTCCAGTTCCCATGGATTACCATCTCGCAACCAGTGGTCCGGTTCCTCTATCTGGTAACCATTAACTATTTTTTGTTTGAACATGCCATATTCATAACGCAGCCCATAGCCAATAACAGGCAATTCCAGAGTCGCACAACTGTCCATAAAACAGGCGGCCAGCCGTCCAAGACCACCATTACCAAGACCTGCATCATGTTCTTGCGCCATTACATCTTCTAGATTCAGTGAAAGATCCTGCATAGCCTTGCCTGACGCATCCTTAAGATCAAGATTAAGCAAATGGTTACCCATTGCACGACCTATAAGAAATTCCAGTGACATGTAAAAAGCCTTACGCGTTCCCGGCTGTGAATGCCGCTTCCATGTCTTGCACCAGTTGTTCATTATCCGATCACGCACGGTGAATGATAATGCTTCATAACAATATATCGGATTGCATCCAAAGAAACGGCCAAGATGATAATGCAGGTAGAACTTGAAATCCTTGACCAGTGACTGGCTGTCAACTGGCAGGTCTTCCATCCCGGATTCGTTGTTATATTCGTATTTTGTATTCATGTTGGTTATCTATACTGATTTATGATTGATACAATTCCAGATATTTTTCAGCACTGGACTGCCAACTGGAATCCTTTTGCATGGCAGTCATGGTCATCTGGTTCCATATTTTTTTATTTTCATACAGGTCAATTGCGTGTCGCAGTGTTTGCAGAAAATCATTCCTGTCTGTCTTGTCAAAGACAAAGCCGGTTGCGGTTTTGTTATTAATATTAGTCTCACTGGCATCAACAACGGTATCAGCCAGTCCTCCGGTACGATGTACAACCGGCAAGGTACCGTAACGCTGACTGTACATCTGATTAAGTCCACATGGTTCAAATCTTGATGGCATCAGAAATATATCTGAAGCCGCTTCAATACGATGCGCCATTGCTTCGGAATAACCGATTGTCACTATCATGCGATCAGGATAATGCTTTGCCATATCCAGTAATTCACGCTCATATTCAGGCTGGCCACTCCCTAACATAATAAGCTTTGAATTGGTTGATTCCATAATATCGGGAATAATACTAACAACCAGATCCACACCTTTCTGTTCCACAAGGCGCCCGATAAAGCCAATCAAGGGTTCATTATCATGAGTCAGTCCGAAACCATGGAGCAGAGCTGTCTTGTTATCCATCTTGCCCTTGAGTCGCCGATATCGAGCATCATAATTCGTAGCTAGATAAGGATCTGTGCGCGGATTCCAGATATCAGGATCAATGCCGTTAAGAATCCCTGTCAGTTTATGTTTTAGATGGCTCAAGACACCTTCCAGCCCGTAACCTGCCTCGGCGGTACATATCTCCTCCGCATAGCTTGGACTGACAGTCGTAATATGATCTGCAAACACAATCCCTGCCTTGAGCATTGAGAAATTACCATAAAATTCTATTCCATCCAGCGTCCACCATGCCTGTGGTAAATCAAGGCCGGTAAATATTTCATGGGAAAAATTACCGCCATACGAAAGATTATGAATAGTAAATACTGTTTTTATATCCAGCCCTGCCTGCTTAATAAAACCGGATACCAGACCTGTCTGCCAGTCATTGCTATGGACTACCTCTGCACGCCAACCACAATCAATTTCATCATTCGCTATCATGGCAACACCACGACTGAACACGGTAAAACTTTCCGCATTATCAGGCCAATCCTGTTTTTTATTATCCACGTAGGGATTTTCACGGTGACCATATAGCCCGGGGATATCCAGTAAAACCAGCGGTACACCAGTCTCGTTTTCTGTAAATAACAACACGCGTGCTTTATGAATATGACCGGCACCCGGTATCATCAATTGCCCGATTTCCTTACAATTATCCTTATTCAGCTTTTTCAGCATATTGCCATATGCTGGCAGGATCAGACGCAGATCATGGCCCAGCTCAACCAGCGCATTTGGCAAACTATAACTGACATCGCCAAGACCACCCGTCTTGATCAATGGAAAGACTTCACTGGTAGCAAACAAGATTTTCACTACGATTCCTTCACCAAAAAAACGGCCGCGAGTGGCGGCAATGTTAATACCAGAGACTGTGACATGCTATGGTTTGCTATTTCACTGGTCGATACCTTGCCAACGTTACCTGAGTTACTACCGCCATAGCATGCCGCATCGGTATTCAACAGTTCAAGATAATCTCCAGACAAAGGTACACCAATTTGGTAATTTTCTCTGGGCACGGGGGTAAAATTGAAGACACATATTATTTCAACATCGCTGGCAGAACGAATAAAGGCGAGCACTGAATTGTCCGCATCATCACAGCTTATCCAGCGGAATCCCTCTGATTCAAAGTCATATCGGTGCATTGCCGGTTGTGATACATACAACTGGTTCAGATCTTTAACAAGCTGTCTTATACCCGTATGTGTATCATGTTCGCACAATGCCCAGTCAAGGGTTTTCTTTTCACTCCATTCAGTCCATTGCGCTATCTCTCCCCCCATAAATAATAATTTTTTACCGGGATGAGCAAACTGATAGGCAAACAGTAAACGCAGGTTGGCAAATTTCTGCCAATTATCGCCGGGCATCTTTGACAACAGACTGAGTTTGCCATGCACAACTTCATCATGTGACAACGGTAAAACAAAATTCTCTGTCCATGCATATAGCTGACTGAAAGTCAGCTGATTCTGATGAAAACGACGATGTACTGGTTCAAGCTTAAAGTAATCCAGCGTGTCGTTCATCCAGCCCATATTCCATTTCATTGAAAATCCGAGCCCACCCATATCGATCGGGCGTGACACCATAGGCCATGAAGTGGATTCCTCGGCAATAGTCAATACACCGGGGAACTGAGCGTGCACTTGTGTATTCAGTTCCTTTATAAAACTGATCGCTTCTATATGTTCACGGCCACCATATTGATTAGGCTCCCACTCACCTTCATTGCGTGAGTAGTCAAGGTATAACATAGATGCCACCGCATCCACCCGCAACCCATCAATATGGAACTCGTTGATCCAGTACAGCGCATTTGCAATCAGAAAGTTTTGTACTTCCCTGCGCCCGTAATTAAAGATCAGAGTACCCCATTCCTGGTGTTCGCCCTTGTGAATTTCACCATATTCATAAAGTGGTTCACCATTAAAACGTGCCAATGCAAATTCATCTTTTGGAAAATGAGCCGGCACCCAGTCGAGAATGACACCGATACCCTGCTCATGACAGGCATCAATAAAATAACGCAAATCATCGGCACTGCCATAACGCGAAGTGGGGGCATAATAACCGGTTACCTGGTAACCCCAGGATTCATCCAGTGGATACTCGGTGATGGGTAATAATTCAATATGGGTATAGCCTAGCTCCTGCACATAGGGAATAAGTCGTGCTGCCAGTTCACGGTAATTCAGATATTCACCACTGTCACTGTGCTGCCACGAACCGGCATGGATTTCATAAATGGAAACCGGTGCATGCAACCAGTCCCATTGCTGTCGACGTTTCATCCACTTTGTGTCGGTCCATTGATAACTCTTGTCTATAACCGGCACGAGACTGGTTGTCTCCGGACGCACCGACATGGCACGCGCATAAGGATCACTCTTGTGCAGGATGGCACCTGACGGTGTCAGTATTTCAAACTTGTAGGCATCTGCCGGGTGCAGCCCGGGAACAAACAATTCCCAGATACCGGAAAAACCCAGGCAACGCATCGAGTGACGCAGTCCATGCCAGCCATTAAAATCACCGACAATACTGACGCGTTGCACATTGGGAACCCAGACAGCAAAAAGGCAACCATCTACACCATCAATATTTGTTAAATGCGCACCAAGATGACGGTAAATTTCCCAGTGATGCCCTTCCGCAAACAAATGCTTGTCAAGTTCACCCAATTGCGGTTCAAAACTGTATGGACTGACAACCTCATGTTCACTGCCATCATGCTTTTCAATAAAACGCAGGGCATAGTGCCGGGGCATCTTGCCATCCTCGGCAGATGTTAATCGACTTTCGAAAAAATCGGTTTTTGGTACACGCTGCATAGGGCCAACCCCGATCAGGTCTACGGATTCCGCATTGGGCAGGAAGGCACGTATAACAATATTTTTATTGTCTGAATGTCGCCCGAGCACCTCGAACGGATCATGATGGCATCCCTTCTGTAATTTTTGTAACAGGCTAGACATTTGTGTGCATACCTCGATCACATTTTTCAATGCGTTGTCGCATATTGTGAACAATATCAGTAGAAATATCATCCCAGTCAAAACGCCACTGCCAGTTATTTTCTGTTGTACCGGGCACATTCATACGCGCTGTACTGTCGAGATGTAATATATCCTGTAACGGGATAATTGCCATGCTGGCTGGACAAGCCAGTGCATTGTCAATCATGGTATCAACAACTACCTCACTGGAAATATTTTCTCCATGCAGTCCAAGTGAATCAGTTACCTGTTTCTGTACCAGCTCCGGCAAACCTTCATACCAGCCACGCGTTGTGTTGTTATCATGCGTACCGGTATAAACAACCCTGTCATCAGTAATATTAATAACCTTGTGCGGGTTATCAGCATGTTCATCAAAACCAAACTGCAATACTGACATACCCGGCAGATGATACTTCTTGCGTAACGCGATAACCTGTTCTGTTATAAAACCCAGGTCCTCGGCAATAATTGGCAAGTTGGTGTATTCCTCGGACAGTTGTGCCAACAAGTTATCGCCCGGCACCGGTTGCCAGTAGCCATCAATTGCTGTTTGACAGTTCGCATCAATCATCCAGCTTGCCTCAAGACCGCGAAAGTGATCAATACGCACAAAGTCATACAGAGTTAAATGATTGTTCAGGCGTTGCATCCAGAAATCAAAACCTTCTGCCTGCATAACATCCCAGTTGAAATGTGGATTTCCCCAGCGCTGGCCAATGTCGGAAAAATAATCCGGTGGCACACCGGCAACCAATGTTGGCATACCATTCTCATTAAGCAAGAATTGTTCACGGTGCGCCCAGACATCAGCACTGTCATGGGCAACAAATACAGGCATGTCGCCAAACAACTGTATCCCGCGTGTGTTTGCATATTCCTTCAGATCCAGCCAGCGCTGATATAATTCATATTGCTGGCAACGGAACTGCAAAGCCTCCGTGGCATATTCTTCAAGTGCTGATGCAAGTGCATCGGGATCCTTATCGCGATAGCTGACAGGCCATTCATACCAGACCGCACCGGAAAATTTCAGCTTGAGAATACAGAACAATACATAATCATCCAGCCAGTATTGTTGTGCGACACAGAATTCCTGCAACTCGGGAACATCATTTTCCATCATACGATATTCTTTTAATAATGCCGGGTTCAATGCAAATGCCGAGTAACACTGGTATGGCGACAAATCTGATCGTGGCTGACCCAGAGGCAACACTTGCCATACACTGAAACCGGCATCAGCGAGAAAATCGATCCAGCGCAATGTATCGTCATCCAGCGTACCTGATGGTAGTGACGTTGGATGCAGCAGTACACCGGCACGACGCTGATAGAAATCAATACATCTCAACTAGTTTCTCCTCATGGTTCCGGCATTTTCGGCCTGACCACCACCATGGGAAATAGGAGCATCCAGTATATCCGGAACGGGTTCCTGTAATAAATGATACAGGGATTTCAATTGCAGACGAAATAACCTGTCAAAATCATTAACACTATTTGAAGGGTTATGCTCACCAAACCACCAGAACCAGTCGGAACCTTCACATACGGCCATTTGACGGTTTGCTTTTTCGTGTTGTGCTTCATCCAGTCGTCCGGAATTGATAACACGATCATAAGCCAACTTTGCCTCCACCAGGCGATCCCATGCCAGATTCTTGTCATGCTCACCAATCCAGGTGGAAAAAGTGCCATATACCCAACTACCGGCACACAATTTGGGCAGGCTTTTATCACACGATAATGACTGTAATGCAGAAAATGTTGTGGGGTTAACCTGATCATGTTTACCCAGTTCACGGTATAGCGTATCGATAAAATGAAAACCGTTATCTGGATAATATTCCCAGGCATTTTCACCATCAAGAATAACACTGATCACATGTTGATCTGCTGTGTCACCATAAGTATTGGTAATATTTGTTAAGTGCTGTTGGAAATCATTGACTGCCTCGGATGCATCACGATCGCTGTATTCAAAACCGATTAAGTCAGATAAGCCATCATCTCGGAAAAAGACACGCGCTTTATGACTATTGACAATATGCGGACTGAAAAGATCGTGTTTTGAGTGAATCAGATCAGGCTCAAAACCTGATGCGTGACAACTGTTGCGCCAGACACCTTCACCGGTTGCAGTCCATGAAAAACCATATTCATCCAGCAAACTGATAGCATCATCACTGATCCCGCCTTCGGATAACCACACACCCTTAGGCTTGATCCCGAAATGACGTTCAAAACATCTTATCCCTTGTTCAATATGCCAACGTGAACGTGCAACACCATCAGGATAACCGCCACAATCTGGAGTAGGTGCTTCCGGTTGCGCACATCTCATGTTGGAAAAATCATTCAGTAACGGAATAATGGGATGACAATAAGGTGTCATAGAAAGCTCGACCTGCCCGGATTCAGCCAGACGACGATAACGTGGAATGACTTCCGTAATACTGTCCATAATGATTTTTAATAACAGACGTCGATCCTGCTCATCATATAAACGTTCCTTGTTCATCAACTGTTGTACTTCTGGCATCTGTTTCAATGAATAACCCAGCCATGACAAGTGATACCACACCAACAAATCATGGAAATATTGTTCATTCAAATAATGAAGTTGTTCCAGACTTGCCGGTTCAGGAGATTTGTCTTTCTCCGGTAATGTCACCATGTCCAGCATTGCTCGAAAACAGGGATAGGGATCGATCATGCGTGGCGCATGTGCGCGCTGGCAGGCAACCAGGATCTCGTAACGCCCGGTAGCACTATCCGGTACAGGTGTTACACCGGCAAGGGCATTCAATAATGGATCGCGCATTGCACGCCCTTCATGGAACCATTCCTTTAACTGAACAGCATAGTCATCCAGTTGTTCCAGCAATATCGGCGCAAAGTTTACTACCACATGCATGTGCGGATGGTTTTCCAGATGCGCCGCCATGTCGGTGTAGTCCTTGATAGCATGCAGATATACCCAGGGTAATTGATAATCACCCTCAATACCCTGTTGATACCATGGCTGGTGCATGTGCCAGCACAGCACAAAATTAATTGGTTTTTCCTGCATCAGGGGATCTCGTTAATTAATAATTTGAAAACAGATGTTGGCCTAGCATGTCTGCAGTCACAAGAATGATACCGTTCTCGGTGACATGAAATCGCTTGCGGTCTTCTTCCAGATCCCTGCCAATAACCGTGTTGTCAGGAATGACACATCCCTTATCAATCACTGCACGATTGATATAGCAATTCTGACCAATTGTGACCTTGGGCAGGATCGTACTGTCTTTAATATGACTGCCCTTGTGGACAACAACAGCAAAAAAGATAACTGATCGTTTTATGCGAGCACCGGAGATAATACAACCACCCGATACCAGTGAATCAATTGCTTCACCACGTGCATTATCAGCATCAAATACAAATTTGGCTGGCGGGTGTTGTGTCTGGTAAGTCCAGAATGGCCAGTTACGATCATACAGGTTCAGTTCCGGCTCGATATCACATAACTCCATATTGGCTTGCCAGTAGGATTCAATATTACCGACATCTCGCCAGTATGCCGGGGTACCATCCTCGTTCTGAAACAGGAAGGCCATCGAATTACAGCACTCGATGCTCTTGGGAATAATGTCTTTGCCAAAATCATGGCTGGAATTTTCATCTGCTGAATCTGCGACCAGGCTGGCATACAAATAGGATTTGGAAAACACATAAATACCCATGGATGCCAAAGATGTATCCGGTTTACCCGGCAAGGTTTCCGGTTCATTTGGTTTCTCGGTGAAACGGGTAATATTACGGTCTTCATCAATCGACATTACACCAAAATCTTTTGCTTCATTACGAGACACTTCAATACAACCCACTGTCAGATCAGCGCCAGTCTGTATATGTTGGAGCAACATGGATGTGTAATCCATTTTATAAATATGATCACCACCCAGCACAACCACATAATCGGGTGAATGGCGATTGATAATATCCATGTTCTGATACAAAGCGTCTGCAGTTCCCTGATACCAGTCTTTACGAACGCGTTGTTGTGCCGGGATTATTTCAACAAACTCGCCAATCTCCGCACGCATAAAACTCCACGCCCGTTGTAAATGACGGATCAGGGAATGAGATTTATATTGCGTCAACACCCCAATCCTCCGCAAACCGGAGTTAACACAATTCGATAAGGCAAAATCAATGATTCGATACTTTCCGCCAAACGGAACCGCAGGTTTAGCACGCCATTTGGTCAGATCCACAAGCCGTGAACCTTCTCCGCCAGCAAGGATTAAAACCAGCGTCTTGTGAGTAATTTCTGTTACCAGCTTGGGTTCAATATAGTATTTATAATTAGCTGGTTGTTTTCCCGATTTTGTATTTGTCATAACATTCTTCCTGATTTCCTCGAGACAGAATAACTTTCTACCTGAACTATGCTAAAAGCAATTTTTATACCAGCCCGGGTCTGAAAACATATATCAAAAGTGTATGACCCGTATTAAATAATAGTCAGCTAATCCATTGGTATTGTTGATTTTTATCAGCATGAGGAAAGAAACTGCTATGTGGCTATTATATCTAACCACGCAGTAATATTGTATAAATTACTGACTATTTGCACTAAAAAAGCACATACCCACCGAATTGACAATTTAAGTAAATATGTGTCACAGGAACAACACTCTGATTGTAAATAAAATAATATCAATATTTACAAATAATCGTTAATCACTTTTTTCAATTTTTCCAGCGCACCACGATTTTGCTCTACCACTTCCTTGCCTTTTGACCCCAGCTTTTGACGCAATTCATTATCTTTCAGGTAACGCACAACACCATATGCCAGCTCCTGTTCACTGCCAATCTCGCTACCGGCTCCAGCCTCAGTCAACAGTTTTATTATCTCACTAAAATTAAACGTGTATGGACCAAATAAAACCGGCAAACCCACTGCTGATGCTTCAAGTGGATTTTGACCACCGTGCTCAATCAGGCTTCCACCAATAAAGGCCACATCACTGACTGAATAAAACAACAGCATCTCGCCCATGGTGTCACCAATAAAGATTTCTGTCGTATTGTCACATGCCTTCCGTTCACTACGCCTGACAACATTAAAACCATAGTGTTTGCACAATGAGGTTACCTGTTCAAAGCGTTCCGGGTGACGGGGAACGATGATTAATAAACAGTCTGGTATGGTTTGTCTGACAAGGTTAAAGGCATTTAATATTTGTTCATCTTCACCAGAATGGGTGCTGGCGGCAATCCAGACAGGACGGTTTTCACCCAGTTGTCGTTTTAATTCTTTTACACCAGCATCCAGATTTTCCGGCAAATGGATATCAAACTTGATGCTTCCTGTTACCTGAACACGTTCTGGTGATAGCCCCAGTTTGATCAGTCGCGTTGCATCAACATCATGCTGGGCGGCAACAAAGGCAAGATCACCCAGCACATTACGAACAAAACCACTCAATCGTGCATAACCGGCAGCCGATTTTTTTGACATGCGCGCATTGGCCAGCACAACCGGTACAGAATCCTGTTTACAATAATGAAACAGGTTGGGCCATATCTCGGTTTCCATAATGACTACAATTCGTGGTCTGACGTTGGCAAGAAAACGTTTTATAACTCCGGGCAAATCAAAAGGCATATATACATGCTGTGTCTGTTCACCCAGCACCTGCTTTACTTGTGCAGAACCCGTGGGTGTGGTTGTCGTGACCAGCACAGGAATTGACGGGTATGTTGCCCGCAAGGATTTGATCAACGGAATAGCGGCGCGTACTTCACCAACCGAGACAGCATGGATCCAGATCGGCTTTTCCGAAAATACCGGTGTTGAAAAACCAAATCTCTCCGACCAACGCTGCCAGTAAGCAGGCGCCTTGATACCACGCCATAGCAGGCGTAATAAAAATAACGGTGTCAGTAGATAGAGTAAAAAAGAATATAAAATACGCAATGTTGCGTTATTCCTTGTTGAGCCAGTCCATATACAGACTAACGCCTTCCTCTACAGTCTTAAAAGGCTTGTCATATCCGATATTACGTAATGCACCAATATCGGCCTCGGTAAAACTCTGGTAACGCCCACGCAGATGTTCGGGGAAAGGAACATATTCCACTTCACCACGGCCATGCCATTTGATAACCGCATTGGCAACATCATTGAAGGCCTGACAACGGCCTGTACCCAGATTAAAAATTCCGGACTGCTTCGGGTTGTCGAGAAACCATAGATTAACATCCACTACATCATCGACATAAACAAAATCACGCCGTTGTTCACCATTGTTATAACCATCCGTCCCTGCAAACAAACGGGTTATACCGGACTCCTTAATCTGGTTATTAAAATGAAACGCAACACTCGACATAGTACCCTTGTGCTGCTCCCTTGGCCCATAAACATTGAAATAACGAAATCCAACTATCTGGCTTTTTGCCTTGGGCAGAATGCGACGCACATACTGGTCAAACAAAAACTTGGAATAGCCATACATGTTAAGTGGTGCTTCATTCTCAATGGCTTCAACAAACACACTGCCACCGCCATACACTGAAGCCGACGAGGCATAAAGGTATTGCGCCTTGTTATCCATGCAATAATGCAACAGGGATTTGGAATATTCATAATTATTGCGCATGATAAATCGTCCGTCCCACTCGGTGGTGGAAGAACACGCACCTTCATGGAATATTGCATCTACTTTTTCAGGCAATTTTTTTCCGGAATTTATATCGTTAATAAAATCTTCCTTATCGACATAATCCAGAATATCGCAGTCAACAATATTCACAAACTTGGTGCCGTTGGTCAGGTTGTCCACAACCAGAATGTCATTACGACCGCGTTCGTTCAGCGCCTTGACGATATTACTGCCGATAAAACCGGCACCACCTGTTACTACTATCATAATTTATCTTCCATACTCAAAATTTTGAGAGTTTTTGATTAATTTCATCAAGCGGATGATGGCTAGGCGAAAAGAAACGAAAAAGCGGAGTTTACACGTAGTAAATGAGTATTTTGAGTTTCTTTTCAACACCGCCAGCGCCGCTTCAGGGAATTAATCTAGCTTTTTTCTGTTGCTCGAATGGAGTCAATAATATTACTGGTGGAATAGCCCTGCATATATTCCAGAACCTTGACCTCACCGCCATTTTTAGTCACACATTCATAACCGGCAATCTGCTCCGGCTTGTAGTCACCACCTTTGGCCAATACAGATGGCTTGACTGCACAGATTAAACGCTCGGGAGTATCTTCAATAAACGGCACCACCCAGTCGACACATTTGAGACCAGCTAGTACTGCCATACGCCGTTCAACGCTATTGACCGGGCGACCATTCCCTTTCAGACGTTTAACCGAGGCATCATCATTAACTGCCACAATCAATCGGTCACCCAGCTTGCGTGCCTGTTCCAGATAAGCCACATGTCCTGCATGCAGAATATCAAAACAACCATTAGTCATAATGATCTTTTCACCATGTGCATGTGCATCATGCAGTGCCAGCATGAGTTGTTCTTCATTCACGATCCCAAAGCCGGACTCACTATTGTCATGTAATGCGCGTCTTAACTCCGGTGTGCTGACAGCGGCTGTTCCCAGCTTGCCAACGACTATTCCGGCAGCCACATTGGCCAGTGCGGTTGCTGATTCCAGTGACTCTCCGGCAGCGAGTGTGCTTGCCAATACGGAAATAACCGTATCACCGGCACCGGTCACGTCATAAACTTCGCGGGCCTGAGCAGGTAAATGCAATTCTGCTTTGCCTTTTCGTACCAGTGTCATACCTTGTTCACCGCGTGTAATCAACAATGCATCAAGGTGTAACTGTGTGATCAGGTTTTGTGCCTTCTCTACCAGTCCCTTTTCCGTCTTACTGTGGCCGACTACGGCCTCAAACTCGGACAGGTTTGGTGTAATCAGGGTTGCACCTTTGTATTTTTCAAAATCGGTTCCTTTTGGATCGACAAGCACCAGTTTCCCGGCCTTGTGTACTTCCTTAATAATAGACTGCACATTTTGCAAACTGCCCTTGCCATAATCTGACAACACCACCACTTTTGTCTCAGGCAATAACTTGTTCAGCCGTTTGCTGACACCGGCTGTATTCATCTCCTCCATGCCTTCTTCAAAATCCAGACGGATCAGTTGTTGATGGCGACTCAGTACCCGTAACTTGGTGATAGTTGGGCAACAATCCAGACGTTCAAACTGGCAAAATACACCACTGGCCACTAATTGGCGTTCAAGTGCATCAGCCGCTTCATCATTCCCGGTAATCCCGACCAGCGTGACGGGCGCACCCAATGTGGCAATATTCAAGGCCACGTTGCCTGCACCGCCGGGTCGATCTTCGATTTGATCTACCTTGACCACAGGCACAGGTGCCTCGGGAGAAATACGGGATGTGGGCCCATGCCAGTATCTATCCAGCATGACATCACCGATGACGAGAACACGGGCATTATTGAATTCGGGTACCTGAATATTCATGGAAATTGGTGAAAGCTCCTTTTTTGTTAATAATACACGCTACCGAAGCCACAGGCCATTTGTGTACATCTTCCGGCTCACGTAAAATCAGCAAAACCAGCAAGAAAATTGATCACGTGAAATTACACGAACCTTTCCCCATTTCCCGATTTCTATCTCCACGTCATTGGCCTACCTGGCTGGTGTTGGGTTTGATGTGGCTAGTTGCCAAGCTGCCCTTTCCGTTCCAGATGAGAATTGGCCAGTTTATGGGCTGGGTTTTATGGGTAATTCCGCTAAAAAACCGGAAAACAGCACACATCAACCTGCGCCTGTGTTTCCCGGAACTTAATGAAAAGGCACGGAAAAAACTCCTGCGCCAGCATATCGACTCACTGGGGAAAAGCATGGTGGAGATTGCGATGGCCTGGTGGAGCTCCGATGCCCATCTGGCCCATCTGGCCAAAGTTGATGGACTCGAACATGCGCAAAAAGCGTTGGAAAAAGGCAAGGGCATTATTTTACTCAGTGCCCACTTCACTCATCTGGAGATTGGGGGTCGCCTGCTCCACCCCTATTTGCCAATTGATGTGGTTTATCGCCATATGACCAATCCACTGTTTGATCTGGTTATGCGCCGTGCGCGTGAACGTCTGTTCCACAAGGCCTTACATCGCGATGATATTCGCGGGTTGTTACGCAGTCTGAAAGACAGGGCACCAGTCTGGTATGCACCCGATCAAAACTATCGTGGCAAGGGCAGTGTATTTGTAAATTTCTTTAATATCCCGGCTGCCAGTAATTCCGCTACTTCACGTATTGCCAAAATGAGTGGCGCGCCTGTGGTGCCTTTTTTCCAATATCGCTTGCCGGGCAATGAGGGTTATCAACTGGAAATATTACCGGAACTGGAAAATTTCCCCAGTGATGATCCGGTGCAAGATACACAACGCATTAGTGATATTATTGAAAAGCAAATCAGAAAAAATCCGGAACAATACCTGTGGGTACAACGCCGCTTTCGAGATCGGCCATCCGGAGAAAATTATCTGTACTCTGATCGATATTTTATTTTCCCCTGATTCAAGGATTCCACTAGTCTATATATGAAAGCAGGTCTTGTAACAGCAGATTATTTTCCCAATGTTGGTGGTGTAGCTGCTCATGTTGTAGGACTGGGTGAGGCCATTGCACAAGCCGGACATGAAACCCATGTGATCACTTTACCACTGGCTGATGAACGTAAGCGCATATCACAACTTGGTAGTGTAACTGTCCATCGACCTCGGATACCGAAAGCCAAACCCTTTTATTCCTGGTTATTACATTACTGGTTAAAACAATTTCTTAAAACCACGCAACTGGATATTCTGCATGTGCACGGCCTGCGTCCATTGGAAGCAACAAGGAACCTGGGTGTGCCAGTCATATTTACAAATCATACTTCCGGTTTTCTGAAACGAATAAGTAAAGGCGAACATGAACATAAAAAGATCTGTAAACGTCTGGCGCATATCCAGCATGTTCTTGCACCCAGTCATGAGTTGGCAGACACGATTCAACAAATTGGCTATAAAGGCCCGGTAGATTACATTCCCAATGGTGTTGATATTAATCGTTTCTGCCCTGATACCAGCGCCTTTCGACAACAGCATGGTATAAAACAGGATGAAATCGTCATCCTGTTAGCGCGCCGACTGGTTGAAAAAAATGGGGTCATTATTTTTGCCGAAGCTGTTACACGGCTAAAAGAATTATCCATCAGAATTGTTTTCGCCGGCGATGGGCCCGAGCGTGGAAAAATAGAAGATTTGCTAAAATTTGCCGGGATGCATGAAAAGGCTATTTTCCTTGGTAATATTCCTAATAATACGATGCCTGAAGTCTACCGTATGGCTGATATATCGGTCCTGCCATCATTTATGGAGGCTACCAGTATTACCGGTCTTGAATCCATGGCCTGTGGACTGCCATTGGTAGGTACGACTGTCGGCGGTATCCCTTCTCTTATTACAGAGAACAGCAACGGCTATCTTGTTCCTCCCGGTGATCCGGTTACATTGGCTGATGCCATCAGGAAACTCGTGCAAGACAGCAAATTAAGGCATGATATGGGGATAGCGGCACGACAAAAAGTGATTAATGAATTTTCCTGGCAAACTATCGCTCAACGCACTATCGATATTTATAAACAGCACACTATATAACAATAATGAAAAAGGTCATGACAGTCTTTGGAACTCGCCCGGAAGCCATCAAGATGGCTCCTGTTATCAGGGCGCTGACTGAACATCCTGATTTTGAACCTGTTGTGTGTGTCACTGCTCAGCATCGGGAAATGCTGGATCAGATTCTTGGTCTGTTTGATATCAAACCCGATATGGATCTTAATGTTATGACACATGGTCAACAATTGGCTGGCCTGAGCTCAGCCATACTGCAGGGCATGTCTGAAATATTTGCCAAAAATAAACCTGACATCGTGCTGGTACAAGGTGATACTACCACTACCTTCTGTGCCGCCTTGGCTGCATTTTATGAAAAGATCCCTGTCGGTCATATTGAAGCCGGTTTACGCACCGGTGATATCCATGCCCCATTTCCGGAAGAAATGAACCGGTTACTCACTTCACGACTCGCAACATGGCATTTTGCCCCGACAAAAACCAATTACGATAACTTGATACAAGAAGGTGTTTCTGAAAAACAGGTATTTATTACCGGTAACACAGTGATAGATGCCCTGTTGCAAATCAATGATCGCATTAATAATGGAATATATGGTGATGAAGCCACCTTGGCGCTCACACATACTGAACGACCTTTTATACTGGTTACCGGACACCGGCGTGAGAATTTTGGTCAGGGTTTTGAAAATATCTGCACAGCACTGAAAACCATTGCTGGAAATCATCCTGACCTTGATATTATTTATCCTGTCCACCTCAATCCAAATGTACAAGAGCCTGTAAAAAAAATACTTTCCGGTTCAAATAACATCAAACTTATAGAGCCGCTTGGTTATGAGGCATTTGTTGCCTTATTATCAAAGGCACTGTTTATCATCACTGATTCAGGTGGTGTACAAGAAGAAGCACCATCCCTTGGAAAACCGGTTCTGGTAATGCGTGACAAGACCGAACGTATTGAAGGAGTAGGTTCCAGTGTTCGCCTTGTCGGCACAAACAAGGAAACCATTATTAACGAAGCAGAAAAACTGATTAATGACAAAGTACATTACAAAATGATGGCCAATATAGAAAATCCGTATGGCGATGGTAAAGCAGCAAAAAACATTGTTGATATATTATGTTCTAACATCATTAATTAAACACAAGATAAAAAATATGAATATACTTCAATGGTACCTACACAACTCCCCTATTCAATCTGGCAAGGGAAATATCTATAAATTATTCAGACCAATCATTGAACAAAACAACCCGCTTGTTTGCTCCTATGATGAAAATATCAAGATAGAAGTTGATCTGCATGACAAAATACAACGACACATTTTCTTTTATGGCTGTTACAGAACAGAACTTAAATACAAAACGCTCATGAAATCCTTGATTCAGCCAGGAGATACTGTACTGGATATTGGGACTCATATTGGCTATTACACTTTAATGTTTTCGCGCTGGGTTGGTAATAATGGGCAGGTTATTGCCTTTGAGGCATCAAAAAATAACTATGAAAAACTGACTGCTAATATCCATCGTAATGACTTTACAAATGTGACAGCCATAAATGCGGCTGCCTCAGACAAGGATGATATATGCAATTTCTATATTAGTGATGATGGGAATGTGGGCAGTAATTCCCTCTATCAACATACTGATGATATGAAAAAGGAAACCATCAAAACTATTGATACCGGCAAGTTTCTTGCCCGCGAATTATCTGTTCCACCTCGCCTGATAAAGATTGATGTGGAGGGACATGAACCTGCAGTATTACAAAGCCTTGAACCGGTGCTTAATACAGCCAGCGATCATTCTCCTCATGTATTCACCGAAATAAATCAGTTCACTCTTGAAGCAGCTGGCTATTCTCCTGAAAGAGTTTTTAATTATATGAAAGGTCTTGGCTACAATGCATTCCAGATTACCAAACAGGGTAAACCAGAACAGAGAAATGATGTGTTCTGTGATGGGCTTGTTTATTTTTCTAGATCCTGATTAAAGACTGGATCATCCGCCCACAAATTACAAGTTGGCTCTGGTGATTGTATTATAAAATAATATCTGATAATTATGTCTATATAGAACACAATAAAATAATGTAAGAAATCAAATTTATTCCCATGAAAATAATACATGTTTCTAATTTTAATATAAGTAAAGCGGGTGCTGCATATTACTCAATTGATAGAAAATTGAGTAATGGCCTTGTTCGCAATGGTCATTTTGTTTATGACTTCAGCTACCGTGATATTGCCAGAGGAAATAACAAATTCGGCTCCAAAAGTATTGGAACCGGAGCAATGAATCGCCAGCTTCTGGAAACAGTTTATAACCTAGAACCTGACATGCTCCTTATTGGTCACAGTGAAATAGTCTGGAATGAAACTCTTCAGGAAATAAAAAAAATCCTGCCTAATATCATTATCTCAATGTGGTATGTCGACCCACTTTTTAATGATAAAAGACTATCACATATATATGATCGGATTGACAATATAGACAATCTCTATTGTACAACTGGAGGTGAATTATTATTTAAATTTAAACGCGAGCACAATAATGTATTTTATTTACCTAATCCTGTTGATGAATCAATTGAAACTCTAAAAAATGATGAAAAAATAGAATTTCCAATCGACTTTTTATTCTGCGGTATTGATAAAGGAGAATCTGAACGAACACAGATTATCAAATATCTGCGCGATCACCTGAAAAATATTAATTTTAGGATTTATGGTTCATTAGGTACTCCACCCATATATGGTAATAACTACATTCAGGCACTTGCCGATTCCAAAATGGGTTTGAATCTAAGTCGGCGCAATAATGTATATCTGTATTCATCAGATCGCATTGCCCAACTCACTGGTAATGGTATTTTAACCTTTACACCAGATACACCAGGAATGCGTGATCTGTATACAGAAGACGAAGTCGTCTATTTCTCAGGACAACACGAGCTTCTGGAAAAAGTAAAATATTACATGGAATTCGATGAAGAGCGTATTCGAATAGCCAGAAACGGGCGGCTAAAATCACACAATAAATTTAATTCAACAGCTGTTGCACGCTATATAACAGAAACATCTATGGGCAATACATCAGAGGCATTCTGTAATTATATTGAAGCAGAATCAGATGTATCCCTGTCTAAACCCGAAAATGAAGTTTTGATAATTCGGTTCAGTTCTCTGGGTGATTTGGCTGCCATGGAACCTGCTTTTCGTGCGATTCGTCATTTTCATCCCAAAAGTAAAATCACATTTGTTACTTCCCAGACTGGTTATGAGCTTTATTATGGCAGTCCTCATTTCGATAACTTTGTAATTGATAATAACCCTTCCAGCAATATGCTATCACGTGCCTACAACCTTTATCGAAACTTAAGAACCAGAAAATACTCAGTTATCTATAATCTTCAATGCAGTTCGGTATCACATCTGTTAACACTACCGTTAAAAAAGGAAACTCTCGTAAACCAGTCATCAAGTCTGTTTCAGAAACTACTCACAATCAAGCCTGAGGGGAAATATCCGGTTCAGTATATTTCAGAAGCGGGTAATTTGAATGAAAAGGTAACTGAATACTTCAATAATGAAAACAACCGGAAAATCAGCTTAAACACGAACACTCGGACAAATATTTATTTTAAAGAGTTAATAGAAAAATCAGCTGGCAATCGCACCGTGATCGCTATTGCACCAGGTGCAAGTAAAAAATGGGCCAGCAAAAAATGGGGCGACCAACGCTATCTAGAGCTTGCACAAAAACTGGAACAAGCCGGATTTTTCATTATTTTTATTGGTTCATATCTTGAGGAAACTGTTTGCCAGAAAATGTCCGATTCTATTGAACATTCTATCAATATGGCCAATAAAACCAGTGTCCTGCAATTAAAATCCCTGCTAACAAATGTCGCTTTGCTGATTGCCAATGACAGTGGCCCTGCCCATATTGCAGCAGGCGTCGGCACGGCCACCCTTACCCTGTTTGCACCGACTGGTATACACCATTGTGTTAAAAATTTTCCCTATCATGGCGAACATACCTGTATCCAGACAACCTATGACAAATGCACAACCTGTTACAAGCCATCTTGCCCTCAGGCAGATAAATGCATGTCTTATATTAGTATTGGCGAAGTCTTTGAAACAGCATTCAGTATGTGCACCGTAAAGTAGGGCACTTTTCTGGTTAGTGCCTGTATCGCATTCCTACCGAGGCACAGAAAAGCGCAATAAAAAACCAGACTATTTGCCCCCAGAATGAAGAATAAATCGAGAGTGTTGTATTAAACGGGAACAGACACGCCAACACACAGATTGCCGGAGCATAAATATATAAATTTCGATCATGCCAGGCCTCCACCATAATCTGTTTACCTTTCATGAAAAACAGAATAAGTCCTACAAAACCAATTACACCGGTTTCGACCAGCACTTCAATAACATATTGATGCGGATGGCTTGGATCAACTCCTGTAGATGTAAACGTGTCATCTGGATTTGCATATTCTTTATATGCATAACGAAATCCCCTCGAACCAATACCATTAAAATAATTTCCCTTCACCATATTGAACGCTGTATCCCAGATGGGCACACGTTCAGATAATGCTGTATTGATTTTATCTCTTAAATTTGCGGTATCTTTTTGTTGTGTTTGAAAAACATCTATTACGGGATTTATCCGGCCTTTAATAGTATCTGACATCGTATAACCAATTGCGACTGTTAATATCAGCAGAATAATGCCTGTAAAGGCTATATGTTTCTGATTTCTTATCCAGAATACTGAAGTATACCCAATAGTTACAACTGAAAACATAATCAGCGATGCACGTGATATTGATAATAAGATTATTGCAAGAATTAACTCATAGGTGATGAAGAGCAATATATATTTTGTTATTTTTTTTCTGGTTTTCAGAATACTTTCTATCAATATAGGAGAGAACACAGACAATATAATACCCAGTTTCAGGTCATCACCAAAAAGACCATTAACTCTTCCTGCGCCTTGCCATTTATAACCAAATAAATCTGTACCTGTAGAAATCTGAATCAAGGCATCAATGACAAA
This sequence comes from Gammaproteobacteria bacterium, assembly GCA_029882995.1. Taxonomy (GTDB): domain Bacteria; phylum Pseudomonadota; class Gammaproteobacteria; order DAOVJZ01; family DAOVJZ01; genus DAOVJZ01. The sequence goes on from JAOUJV010000007.1 coordinate 30,156, forward strand.
AAATCCAACTACCGCAGATATAATAGCCAGGTACTTGTCCATAAAATCCTGATTGCGCAATACCGAAATAATAAAAATACCTGCAAAATAAAATCGCACATATAGTAAAGTGGTTTTGGCTGAAGCCTTGAAATTGACTGCATCAGGCAGTGCCAACAACATCGGTATCCAGAACGCAAGAAAAAGAAAAGTGAAATAATAATAACTCTTATGTACAAAAATGCCTCTACCCTCATACATCAATCGTCTTATTCCAAATATAGCCATCAGTAATACAGACAATTCAACGGCTCGACCAACCGGAAGAAGAAAGAGCCCGCTGGCAATCAGCAGAATTTTTATTGTATCGCGCTTGTTTTCGGTAATAGAAGTGTAAAACTGACCAATGGAACCCTGTGCTATCATACAAACTCCTTGTAAACACTAATCGTATTATCCAGCATGGACTGTAAAGAGTATTTTTTTACTTCTTCGACTTTTACATCACCATCAATAATATCAACCACCTTGTTAACCAGCAACATCTGGTCATGCGGTTTTACACAACCAGCAGGGTAGAGATCACTTAATATTTCGCCAACTCCGCCATGCGCATAACCAGCAACGGGTGTTCCCAGATTTAATGCCTCCAGCACAGTGCGCCCGAATGATTCCGGTTTTCTGGTCAGGGAAACAACAATATCAGACACTGAGAATATTTCTCTTACATCTATCCTGTGTCCTGTAAATGTTATTTTATCCTTTATATTTTTATCAGCGATAATTGAACGAAGTTCATTTTCATATTGTTTGTGTTTAGCATCTGTACCACCAACAATCAGTCCATGTATATCATAACCTTTATCTGCCAAACTATTTATTAATTCAATAAAATCTTTATGCCCTTTTAGTCTTGTTATTCTGCCTGCAATTGTAATGATAATTTTATTCTGGAGTTGAGAATATTGAGATTGCCATGTCTTTAACCATGCTTCTTCTGGCTTGTATCCATGAGGAAACTCCTGTGGATCTACTCCGCGAGGAATAAGCCTGATTTTTCTCTGATCAACAAATGGATAGTTTGACGTAATATAATCCTGAATAGTTCTTGAAACTGCAATCACCCTTTCACCATACATCATAATACTGCTGTACTTACTTACTGAATATTGCCCATGTACTGTGGTAATAAAATGTGGCCGTTTATCCTTGTCCATCCCTTTCCATGCAAGGTAACATATCCATGCTGGCAAACGTGATCTGGCATGCAGAATATCAACACTGTTTTCCCTGAGAAATTTTCTGAGTTTAAAAATGTATCTGAAAGTCAGCAGTGATTTTCTACCAATATCCCATTTAACATGCTCACTACCATCTCGTTTCAGCTGTTCTGTCATTCTCCCGCCAGCAGAAATAACAATAGAACGATGACCCTGACGAACCAGTTCTGCTGCCACTTCCAGCGTACCTCTTTCTACACCTCCACTTTCAAGTGCTGGCAAAACCTGTACGACAGTCAGTCCCAATTTCTATTTCCCGGAGAATCCAAAATACATCTTTAGGGTTGGCTTGAAATTAAACATATGTTTTACCAGCTTCAAATCATGTCTGGCAAATATCAACGGTAGTGTCCTTTTGTCAAAGTAATACAAATGCTCTGAAGGTATGATTGCATTCCAGTTTTCCATTTTTCTGGGCACGGCCCAATGCCCTGCGTCGGGAGTGCGAATATCAATTACACCATTTGGGGAAAGTATCCGTTTTAGTTCAGCAATGAAACTGTTTAAATCAGGCACATGTTCAATCACATCATAGGCTGAAATCACATCAAAATAACCATCCGGATATTTTTGTTCTTCCAACATACCATGGACTACATTTTTGAGTCCAAGATTGCTCTTTGCAAACTCAACTCCATATTTTTCAACATCAACCCCGTAAGCTTCAAAACCCAGTTCTTCGACCGCCTTGACAATAAATCCGGCTGAACATCCTACATCTAGCCAACGACCGCTCTTAACACCGTATTTTTGTACTGATCTAACCCAACGCTTGGCACGCTGGATCTTTTTGTCCGCTTTTTTTATATAGAAGGTACTATAGTCTTCATCATACGTCTCAATAACATTATCATAGCTTGGACGCGGATTAATCATTACCAGACCACAGTGATCACAACGCGCAAAGGGCTCACCCTGTTTCTCAAATAATTTTGTGAATTGACTACCATCACAAACCGGGCAATCAAGAGTATCCCACTTTGTCTCTGTTGTGATTTGAGTCTTTACATTACCTAATCCCATTTTTAAACCCTGATGATATTTTCATTAATCCACTCAGCACACCGAACTGCTTCATTAAGCTGTTTATTATTGTGTACAAGCTCGCCCTTTTCCTGCCAAGCCTTGAAAGGTGTAATAAATCCATCTGTAACCAGTTTATCAACGCCCTTTGCCAACCTGCCATCTGATTTGCGCAGCATATCAAGCAACCCGCAATTTGCTCCCGAGGTAATGGCCTCATAGATCATGGAAACGCTGTCTTCTGTAATCCACACATAAGCGGCCTTGCTTAATTGTGCCGGTAACCAGTCTGCATCTGTTTCCTGCCACGGCACAATCTTTATATTGGAGTAACTCAATTTATTAAGTCGTTCTCCCAGTGAAGCAGGTGTGCGCCGAGATGTTGTTAAAATCCAGTGAATTCCTGTTTCCTTCTCTACAACAGCCTTTATGCGTTCAACCAGACTGGCATCATCCCAGTCATAATGAGGCGATGGCCCACCTATCAACATGATACCAAAATCCTGTTGCTTGTCCCGTGAAGGCACAATCCTGTTCAATGCCCCACGCGTAAGTAAAACATTTCCTTTTTCGTCCACTCCATCATGTTCAGGGATAATGCACAAGTCAAACCAGATCAGTGGCAAGCTGGGCTTCATCAACACAATGGCTTTACCGCCCCTGGCTCGCCGTGCCGCCAACATGGATAGATGGACAGAATGGCCAGCCCCAATTATCAAATCCGGCGACGGTAACGTGTTAGTAGCGGGAAACATTTTTAACAACCAGAACAAGAGTGCCTTGATAAAAGATACCGGTTTAAATTCAAAACTCTGTAGCTCGATTTTTTTTGAAAGGGCCTGTATCAACCCCAGAGTTTGATTCACATGCCCTGGTTTCCCGTCAGAAAAATACCACACGACCTTGGCATTGTTTGATTGGCTCACAAGTTTACCGGTTCAGTTCCCTGTCTAGTCACGCAATATATATTCGGCACCACAATAAGGGCATTTTGCCTTGCCGGTGGTTTCAATAGGTAAAAACACCCGTGGATGTGAATTCCACAATGGGGAACTTTCCATTGGGCAATGCAAAGGTAAATCACTTTTTTCTATTTCATAATGTGATTTTGTATTAGGTATTGCATTTGTATCTGTCGCCATCAGTAACTCCTTATACCAGTGCCTGCCATTCTGGATATTGGCTACGACGCCCATGAACCTGATCAAAATAAAGGGTTTGCAGTTTCTCTGTTACAGGTCCACGTTTACCATTACCAATGGTTCGATTATCCAGTTCGCGAATTGGTGTCACTTCAGCCGCTGATCCTGTAAAGAAGGCCTCTTCAGCAGAATAAACCTCATCACGTGTTATGCGTTTTTCCTTGATCTCAAGCCCTGCGTCTTTTGCCAGTTGAAAAATCGTATCACGCGTGATCCCTTCCAGTGCCGATGTCAGCTCCGGTGTATAGATCGTGCCGTTACGTACAATGAAAATATTTTCACCACTGCCTTCTGCAACAAAACCATCAACATCAAGCAGTAGTGCCTCATCATAACCATCACGCAACGCTTCGTTTAATGCCAGCATGGAATTAATGTAATGGCCATTCGCCTTTGCCTTGCACATGGTGATATTCACGTGATGACGTGTAAATGATGAAGTCCTGATACGAATTCCCTTTTCCAGTCCATCAGCGCCCAGATAAGCACCCCATTCCCAGGCCGCGACAATGACATGTACTTTCAGATTATCTGCACGTAAACCCATGCCTTCCGATCCATAAAAAATCATCGGGCGAATGTAGGCTGTTTCCAGATTATTCTCACGCACCACCGCACGCGTGGCTTCATTGATCTCATCCTTGCTGAAGGGGATATCCATACCAAGAATATGGGCAGAACGGAACAAACGATCTGTATGTTCTTTCAGGCGAAAAATAGCTGTACCCTTGTCTGTCTTGTAGGCACGCTCACCTTCAAACGCCCCCATACCATAATGCAATGTATGAGTCAGGACGTGGGTTGTTGCCTCGCGCCAGGGAACCATCTTCCCGTCATACCAGATAACTCCGTCGCGATCAGCCATAGACATAGCAATTTACTCCTGAAAATCAAAACGTTATTTATAAGACGTGTATTGTAGCTTTCCTCGCTTTCAACGACTAGCCTGCAAGCCATTTTTGCCAGATATTTTTAACTCCTTGGCGAAAATCAGCATACTCCCCGACATTAGCCCGGGATGGAGACTCCTCAAGTACACAACGATGTAATCTGGCGCGATAGGTGCGATAAGCCTCGGCAAGTGAATCACCGGCTTTTTTGTCCAGTAAACCGGTATTAACCAGACCATCCAGAATACGGATATTGTCTGTGTACTCCAGTAATGCGGGATATTCGTGAGACCAGCGTAATACGGCATATTGCACAATAAACTCAATATCGGCGATCCCACCCTGATCCTGTTTCAAATCGAAAACGGCCTCATCCCGACTACCCAGCTCGTTGCGCATTTTTTCACGCATCTCGCGCACCTCTTTCTGCAGCTCACTACTGTCACGTTGACGAGACAATATATCAGCCCTCACCTGTTCAAACTTGCTTGCTATCTCCGGATCACCGGCCACGACCCGTGCTCGCACCAGTGCCTGATGTTCCCATGTCCAGGCATCCTGATTTTGATATTCGGTAAAAGCTTCCATGGAAGTGACCAACAGTCCTGATGCACCACTGGGGCGTAACCGGGTATCAACTTCGTACAGAACACCAGAGGGTGTTAACGAATTCAGTATATGAATAATGCGCTGACCCAGACGTGCAAAGAACTGTGCGTTATCAATCGAATGCTTGCCTTTGGTAACCTGATCATCACCACTGCTGTCATGAATAAATACAATATCCAGATCTGATCCATAGCCCAACTCTATGCCACCCAGTTTGCCATAACCAACAATAATAAAACCCGGTATTTTATCCTTGCCTTTAATTTTACAGTGCGGTGTTCCATGACGTGATACCAGATGAGCCCATGTCATGGTCAATACCTGTTGCAGGATTTGTTCTGCAATCGCTGTCAGGTGATCACTCACAACCATCAACGGCATCGCACCGGTAATATCCGCCGCCGCAACCCGTAGTACATTGGATTGTTTAAAATGACGCAGGACTTCCATTTGTTGTTCGAGATCACCTTCATCGATATTGGCAAGACGGGTTACCAGTTCCAGTCTGAGTTTTTCCTTGTCCAGTGGTGCATATAATGTACGTGGATCAATCAGCTCATCAAAAAGCATGGGGTGTGTTGTTAACAACTCAGCAATCCAGGGGCTGGCAGCGCACAGTTTTACCAATTGTGATAATGCCATTGGATTTTCAACCAGCAAGGCAAGATAGACTGTACGTCTGGCAATAGATTCAAGTAAGTGCATAATCCTTTTCAAACAGATATCCTGCTGCTTGCAACCGGCAACAGCACCTAATAACAAGGGCATCAATTTATCCATGCGACTATGCCCTTGTGCACTTAATGACTGATTACTGGATGAGTCACGTAATTGTTCAATTAATTCCAGCGCTTCCTCAGCTTCCACAAAACCCTGTTTGCCCAAAAACGCGATTGCATCCTCGGCATTCATTTCATCCTGCCATAACGCTTTATACTGGACAGTTACATCATGTTCGCCATGTTTGCCTGAATCAGACTGTGGTGCTGAAAATACCTGCTCAAAATGACTTTGCACCTTGCCACGATGGCCATCCAGATCCTTTTTGAAGGTATTCCAGTTTTTATATCCCATAGACCAGGCAAGACGACAACGTTCCTCCTTGTCATCCGGCAAGCTGTGTTTTTGCTCATCATTAAATTCCTGCAAACGATTCTCGACACGCCGTAAAAAAACATAGGCCTTTTCAAGATCATTCACGACATAGGCAGGCAAGGCATTATTTTTTCCAAGCATAGAAAGTATTTTCTGAATTTCCCGTGCCTGTAATTGTTTGTCACGGCCGCCACGAATTAACTGAAATGCCTGACCGATAAATTCAATCTCACGGATTCCGCCCGGACCCAGCTTGATGTTATTTTCCATGCCCTTGCGTTCCACTTCACGACCAATCATTTCTTTCATTTCACGCAATGACTCAAAGGTGCCGTAATCCAGATAACGACGAAAAACGAAAGGCCTTAGAATATTCATTAATTGTTGACCGGCCTTTTTGTCACCGGCAATCACGCGCGCCTTGATAAAGGCATAGCGTTCCCATTCGCGCCCGTGATTCTGATAGTACTCTTCTATCGCATCAAAACTCATTGCCAATGGACCACTGTTACCAAACGGGCGCAGTCTCATATCAGTACGATAAACAAATCCGTCTTCTGTCGTTTTATCCAGAATATTTACCAGTCGGCGACCAAGACGAACAAAAAATTCTTCATTGGAAATATGCGGTGATTTTCCTTTTGTTTCGCCATCTTCCGGAAACGCAAAAATCAAATCGATATCAGATGAAAAATTCAGTTCACAGGCACCCAGTTTACCCATGCCTACAACAACCATTGACTGCAACTGGCCGGTTTCTTTACCCATCGGCTTGCCGGATTCCTTGATTTCCCAGGCAGTCAATTTAGTCAGCGCACCGTCAACACAGGTCTCGGCCAACCAGCTCAAATCACGCAAGACTTCATCCAGCTCTGCCCATCCGGCCAGATCTCGCCATGCAATACGCACCATTTCCCGGCGTCTGAACTGACGCAAATTTCGGGCTAATGCTTCTTCATCATTTGTTTTTGCAATATACGTCTGCAGATTTGCAGCATGATCCCTTGATGTGTAATCACGTAATAAATCACCTGATGACAATAAGTCATGCAACAGCATGGGGTGACGAATACAGTTCTCGGCAACAAAATAGCTCGCAGCCCAGACCTGTATCAGCACATTTAAAAATTCTTCGTGTTCAGGAACACGTAGCCCTTCTTCTTCTGCCGACTCACAGTACTGTTGCCACTGTGCCGAGACCGTTTCTCGCAGTGGAGGGGGGATCCGGTCCAATTCAGGGCCATGTTTATGTTTTTTAGCCATTTAAACCCGATTATGTGAACTGGTCAGCAAAATCAAAAACACCCAAATTAGGTAATTATCTTTATTATTCATATAGTTATGCTTGTTCTTGATATCAATGTTCTCAAGTCATCCATTAAAGCTGGGCCCTTAATGACCGATAGCACCCATTATATAGGGAATACCTGTCTCACGTTTTAAATACAGGTATTCCAGCCAACAAGAAATCTGCCAGGAGAACGTCCATGGAACTCAAAGATTACCTGAAAATCATGGTGGCAAAAGAGGCATCCGACCTCTATTTCACAACAGGTGCCCCGGTCAGTGCAAAAATTCACGGCAACCTGAAACCTGTTGATCAGGTAACCATGCCTTCCGGCAAGGTAAAGGAAATTGCCTACCAGATTATGAATAACCAACAGGTTGCTGAATTTGAACATAAACCGGAAATGAATCTCGCTATTTCTGAAACCGGTATCGGCCGTTTCCGTGTGAATATTTTCAAGCAACGCGGTGAAGTCGGTATTGTGATTCGTCACATTAAAACGGATATTCCAAAATGGCAGGAACTGGGTTTACCTCCTATCCTGCGTGAACTGGTCATGCAAAAACGCGGACTGATCCTGTTTGTCGGCGCTACCGGCTCCGGTAAATCAACCTCACTGGCATCATTGATTGATTACAGAAACAGTAATGCCAACGGTCATATTATTACTATTGAAGATCCGATTGAGTTTGTACACAACCACAAGAAATCTATTATTAACCAACGCGAAGTCGGCATGGATACCGACTCCTATGAAGATGCACTGAAAAACACATTACGTCAGGCGCCAGACGTTATCCTGATTGGTGAGATTCGTGATCGTGAAACCATGGAGCATGCGATTGCCTTCGCTGAAACCGGTCACCTTGCAATCTCGACCCTGCATGCGAACAACTCAAACCAGGCGCTGGATCGTATTATCAACTTCTTCCCGGAAGATCGCCGAAATCAGTTGTTACTGGATCTATCACTCAACTTGCGTGGATTTGTTTCCCAACGTCTGATTCCGACCGTAGATGGTCGTCGTGCGGCCGCTGTTGAAGTATTGTTGGGAACACCGCTGGTACGTGATCTGATCATGAAGGGTGAAGTGCATGCTATCAAGGAAGTCATGGAGAAATCCGAAAATATTGGTATGCAAACCTTTGATGGTGCAATTTACAAGATTTACAAGGAAGGCAAAATTTCACTGGAAGAAGCATTACGCAATGCGGATTCACCCAACAACCTGCGCCTGCGTATCAGTCTGGAAGAAAAAGATGTCATGGCTGAAGAAGAAGATCCGAACTCAGGTCTGCAACTTGAACAGGATGAAGATGATAACAAGAATACCATGGTGCATCCGGGTGCAGTACGCGCTCCCAAACCAGCGCCTGCGGTTGATCCGGCCAAGGCATCACTCCAGAAAAAAGCCGCCTCAGGTGGCAGTGGGACAGCGACACCTCCCGGTGGATTAAGTCTGGCTGACGATTAAATACTGATGCTAAAAATATCTTCAAAAAAAAAGCCCCGCTAAGCGGGGCTTTTTAATTTCAACAAAGTAATTGGCAAGCTTACATCATGCCGCCCATACCACCCATACCGCCCATATCAGGCATGCCGGCACCAGCTTCATCCTGTGGCAGGTCAGTAACCATACACTCAGTTGTGATCATCAGACCGGCAACCGAGGCTGCATTTTGCAATGCAGAACGGGAAACCTTGGTTGGATCCAGGATACCCATTTCGATCATGTCACCATATTCACCTGTCTGCGCATTGTAACCAAAGTTATCACTGCCGTTTTCTTCCACCTTGTTCAGAACAACGGAAGCTTCAATACCGGCATTGGTTACGATCTGACGTAGAGGTTCTTCCAGTGCACGACGCAGGATATTAATACCAACGTCCTGATCATGATTGTCACCCTTCAGATCCTTGATAGCAGCACGAGCACGTAGCATGGCGCTACCACCACCAGGTACGATACCTTCTTCAACAGCAGCACGGGTTGCATGCAGGGCATCTTCAACACGCGCTTTCTTTTCTTTCATTTCGACTTCAGTTGCTGCACCTACCTTGATAACGGCAACACCGCCAGCCAGTTTGGCGACACGTTCCTGCATCTTTTCCTTGTCATAATCAGAAGTGGCTTCTTCGATTTGAGTACGGACCTGATTAACGCGTGCTTCGATATCCTTTGGATTACCGGCGCCATCAATAATGGTTGTGTTTTCCTTGTTAATATTCACTTTCTTGGCAGAACCCAGATCATCCAGTGTTGCCTTTTCAAGACTTAAACCGACTTCTTCTGAAATCACCTGACCACCAGTCAGAATTGCGATGTCCTGCAACATGGCCTTGCGACGGTCACCAAAACCAGGAGCCTTGACTGCACAAACCTTAACAATACCGCGAATGTTGTTTACAACCAGTGTCGCCAGCGCTTCACCATCAACATCTTCCGCAACAATCAATAATGGCTTGCCGGCCTTTGCCACACCTTCCAGAATCGGCAGCATTTCACGAATATTGGAAATTTTCTTGTCATATAAAAGAATAAATGGCGCTTCCATTTCGGCGCTCATGTTGTTCTGGTTATTAACAAAGTAAGGTGAAAGATAACCGCGATCAAACTGCATACCTTCAACTACATCCAGTTCATCTTCCAGTGCAGAACCTTCTTCAACGGTAATAACACCTTCTTTACCAACCTTGCTCATTGCATCTGCAATGTTCTTGCCGATACTTTCATCCGAGTTGGCAGAAATAGTACCAACCTGTGCGATGGCTTTTTCATCGGCACATGGCTTTGACATGGCCTTCAACGCTTCAACCGCATTGGTTGCTGCCTTATCGATACCACGTTTCAAGTCCATCGGGTTCATGCCCGCAGCAACTGCCTTCATGCCTTCACGCAGAATAGCCTGTGCAAGCACAGTCGCTGTAGTTGTACCATCACCGGCCACATCAGAAGTCTGGGAAGCAACTTCCTTCACCATCTGTGCGCCCATGTTTTCAAACTTGTCTTTTAATTCAATTTCCTTTGCAACAGACACACCATCTTTAGTTACTGTTGGTGCACCAAAACTCTTATCCAGAACCACATTGCGACCTTTAGGTCCCAGTGTGACTTTTACTGCATTGGCCAAAATGTTCACACCATTGACCATACCGTGACGGGCTTCATCGCTGAATCTTACGTCTTTTGCTGACATAGTATTTCCCCTTTAATTCGAAACTTGTTAAATCTGAAAAAATGCCTGATGGTGATTATTGAACGACACCCATGATGTCTTCTTCACGCATTACGAGCACTTCTTGCCCAGAAACCTTTACTTCGGTGCCGGAGTATTTTCCAAACAACACCTTGTCACCCACTTTGACATCGAGGGGACGAACTTCACCGCTTTCCAGCAGTTTGCCATTGCCAACGGCCAGAATTTCTCCCTGGCTTGGCTTTTCAGTTGCAGTATCAGGAATCACGATACCGCCAGCTGAAGTACGTTCTTCTTCAACACGGCGTACGATGACGCGATCATGGAGTGGACGAATATTCATCTTCTTTAAATCTCCTATAACATATTGTTTTAAATGATATTTTTAGAATATCTGCGGCGCCTTGTTAGCACTCGCCGTTGATGAGTGCTAATGATAAGGTCAAATAGGCAGGATTCAAGGGGGTCAGGTGAATTTATTTATCATCATCGAGGCGTTGATACTCTCCCTCAATGGTACGCGGACCATGAGGAGGGGATTGAGATGAGGGTCCACCGCCATCGGGAAATCGAAAAAATCGGGCAATAACCGAAAAAATGATCTTGCGGCGCAGAGGCGGAATCAGGCACATAAATCCAAGCGCATCCGTGAAAAATCCGGGGGTCAGTAATAACGCGCCTCCCACCAGCATGACCACACCTTCGAGCAATTCCACCGCCGGCATCTCACCTCGCGCCATGCTCGCCTGCACCCGCTGCAGGGCTGAAAGTCCCTGAAACCGTAATAACTGCGCACCCAGAACGGCTGTAAAAACCACAAGAAATACCGTGGGTATGGCACCTATCACCTCACCAATTTCGATCAGGAAATAAATCTCGATAATCGGGATCAGCAGGAAAATGAGGAATAGAATCTTCACAATAGGTGTCTATATGGTTTTATGAAATCTTTATATTCAGATTGTCCTTCTTATATTAAGGTTGTATACCTCTATATCAAGCCCAATCATTTATACTATTAAAATCATGGTACAAGACATTAACCCCGAGAACTACCATATTGTCCTCAATACCTGCCCGGATATGGGGGTAGCCAAGAATCTTGCTACCTTGCTGGTTAAAAACAGAATGGCGGCCTGTATTAATATTATCCCCGGACTGACTTCCATATACGAATGGAAAGGTAAACTTGAAACCGGTACCGAATGTCTGCTTGTTATAAAATCAGTAAAAAACAGCTACCCTGAACTGGAAAAAATGATTAGGGAAAATCATCCCTATGAACTTCCTGAAATTATCTCTGTCTCTGTATCAGGCGGATTAAATGAATATCTTGGCTGGATCAGCCAGCAATGCGAGTAAAAGCCCTTATGAATTTGCGTAATGTAATCTTACTACTGTTCCTTTATCTGCCATTTTCATTTTCTATAGCCGATACATCATCTGCCGATCTGTTTGGCGGTTTTGGCATGAGTGACGATGCCAATAACATTCTCGAACCTGACAAGGCATTTGCATTTAATTACAAAATTGTTGATGGCAGTACTGTCATTGCGCGTTGGAATATTGCTGATGGTTATTATCTCTATCGTGACCGCTTTAAATTTAATATCAAGGAGAGCTCTGTCACGATTGGCAATGTGGCATTTCCCAAAGGCAAAAATAAACACGATGAATACTTTGGTGAAATGGAAGTCTATTTTAAAAATGTTGATGCCACAATTTCATTACAACGTACGAATCTGGCATCAGAAACAATAACACTCACAGTTGAATATCAGGGATGTAAGGAAAATTCCATCTGTTATGCACCGATGAGCAAGACTGTTGAGTTGTCATTGCCCTCTGCAAACCAGACTGCAACAGCAACAACTACTGAACCTGTTGTCATTTCAGAACAGGACAGCATTGCACAAACCCTGTCGGAAAATAACCTACCCGTTATTGTGCTGACCTTTTTCGGGTTTGGTTTATTGCTGGCTTTCACGCCCTGCGTGTTTCCGATGATACCGATCCTTTCCAGTATCATTGTTGGGCAAGGCAAAACGCTTTCTACTGCGCGCGCCTTTGTTTTATCACTGACCTACGTACTGGCAATGGCATTCACATACACCATTGCAGGCATAATCGCAGGCTGGTGGGGCTATAACCTGCAAGCTGCATTTCAGGAACCCTGGTTATTGATCAGTTTCAGTGCAGTATTTGTTTTTCTTGCACTTTCCATGTTTGGTTTTTATGAACTGCAATTACCGTCTGCATTACAGTCAAAACTGAATGAACTCAGTAACAAGCAACAGGGCGGCAGCATTATTGGTGTTGCTATCATGGGACTTCTTTCTGCCTTGATCGTAGGTCCTTGTGTTGCCCCGCCACTGGCCGGTGCATTGATTTATATCAGTCAGACTAAAGATGCCATGTTGGGCGGGCTTGCATTGTTCGCGATGAGTATGGGCATGGGCGTACCGTTGATCGCAATCGGTACCTCAGCCGGAAAATGGTTACCCAAGGCAGGTGCATGGATGAATGTAGTGAAGACTGCCTTTGGTGTGATGTTACTGGGTCTTGCGATCTGGATTCTGGAACGTATTTTGTCACCCGGTATTTCAATGGCCTTGTGGGCTACCCTGTTTATCATGACTTCAGTTTACTTAGGTACATTGCAGACATTGCCCGTCGATGCCAGCGGCTGGAAAAAGCTGGGCAAGGGACTGGGTATTATTTTCCTTATTTACGGTGTGATGCTGCTAATAGGTGCAGCAACCGGTGCACGTGACATATTTTATCCGCTGGAAAAAATTTCGCTTAATGGATCTGTGCAGCAACAAACGATCCATGTTGGATTTAAAAAGATAAAAGGGCTGGATGAATTTAAAACAGAAATGGAAAATGCAAAGACACAAGGCAAGCCAGTCATGATTGATTTTTATGCAGACTGGTGTGTGGATTGTGTAAAGCTGGAACGAACGACATTTGCTAATCCTGAAATTGTGAGTTATCTGGAACGAGCCGTTGTTTTGCAAACTGATGTCACTCCCAATGATGATCAGGACAAGGAATTAATGAAACACCTTGGTATTATTGGCCCACCTGCCATCCTGTTCTTTGATAAAAATGGTGATGAACTCAAACAATACAGACTGGTAGGTTATTCTCCTCCTGATAAATTTATGAATCACATCAGGAATGCACTAAACCCAGAAAAATCGGTTGATTCACGGAAGCCTGCACAATCTTTTGATTAGTCTAGCTATATGAAAAAATATTTACCGCCAATAAGGTGGCTACATATTTTTTCATTACACTATCCAAACCAATATCTTGCACATTCTTTCCGTGCCCAACTAATTTTTCTGGGTTAAAATAACCGCTATGAAAAATAAAAATGCATTTGCTGCAGGCCTGATCCTGCTTATCGCCGGTTTCGTCGCCACGGTTTTAACCTTTAGCCTGCTCGATCCTCACGTCTACAAGCCGCCTCGTAAACGTGATACCCCGCATCCGGTAGAAGCAGTTGGTATGCATCGCCCTGACTTTCAGTTGCCTGATATGGATGGCAAGCTGCAACATGTCTCCAACTGGGATGGCAAAGTTGTACTGATCAATTTCTGGGCTACCTGGTGTCCACCCTGTCTCAAGGAGATTCCTGCTTTCATTGATGTAATGAAATCACACGGTGACAAGGGATTTCAGGTGGTCGGGATCGCAATTGATAATCGAGATGATGTCATGGATTTTATTAACAGTATGGATATCACTTATCCCGTCCTCTGGGGTGAAAAAGACGCTATCCAGCTCGCAAAACAACTGGGTAACCGGATTGGTGCCTTACCCTACAGCATCATTATGGACAGAACTGGCAAGATAACACTGACTCACCGTGGTGAACTCACCAGAGAAATGTTGCTCAAAGCCATTAATCCATTACTTTAATACTGGAATTCAGCCTGTTTTACTCAATATCGCACTGAACTTCTGCGAAATTGCCGCTATGTGGCTTGAACTGGACAAATTGGTCTGATTAAGGCACACTTGCACCATTCCAGACTCCGGATGAGTCAATTTGCATGAAACAGCGGCTATCATGTCGCTAAAACAATTAAAAATCTGATAAAAAACAAACATGGCAACTATTCTTGTAATCAACGGCCCCAATCTGAACCTGTTGGGTACGCGTGAACCCGAACACTACGGGAATAGCAATCTCGACACCATCAACCAACAGCTCACCACACTTACCTCTGGTAGTGGACACCTGTTGGAAACCTTTCAGAGTAATGCCGAACATGAACTGGTAAACCGTATTCAGCAGGCACAAGCAGATGGTGTCAGTTTTATTCTGATTAACCCGGCAGCCTTTACTCATACCAGTGTCGCAATTCGTGATGCACTGGCGGCCACCAAAATTCCGTTTATTGAAATACATCTTTCCAATATTCATGCGCGGGAAGAATTTCGTCAGCAATCCTATTTTTCTGATCTGGCACGGGGTGTGATCAGTGGATTAGGTGCAATTGGATATGAACTTGCACTGCAAGCAGCAGTGCATTACCTCAAACATAAAAACTGAGTGATCAATTTCTATGGATATTCGTAAAGTAAAAAAACTGATAGAGCTTCTGGAAGAATCCGGAATTGCTGAAATTGAAATTAAGGAAGGCGAAGAGTCCGTACGCATTAGTCGCCAAAGCCTGACTGTTGCACCACAACAGTTTGCTATGGCTGCCGCACCGGCTCCTGCCAGCGCACCGGCTCCTGCCGCTGCACCAGCAGAAACTGCTGAACCAGCCAGCGATATACCGGCAGGTCATCAGGTGACCTCACCAATGGTAGGTACGTTTTACCGTGCACCTTCACCTGGCGCCAAGGAATTCGTCAATGTTGGCCAGCAAGTGAACATTGGTGACACTCTCTGTATTGTTGAAGCGATGAAAATGCTTAATCAGATAGAGGCTGATAAATCAGGCAAGATTGCTGCCATTCTGGTCGAAAATGGTCAACCGGTTGAATTCGGTCAGGCCATGTTTGTTATCGAATAATTCACTAACGGTCGGATTAAATCATGCTGGAAAAAATTGTCATCGCCAACCGGGGTGAAATTGCACTGCGTATTTTACGTGCATGCCGCGAACTGGGTATCAAAACTGTTGCCATTCATTCAGAAGCTGATCGTGATCTGAAACATGTACGATTAGCAGATGAATCTGTTTGTATCGGACCTGCCCCTTCAATTAAAAGTTATCTGAATACACCAGCCATTATAAGCGCTGCTGAAGTTACTGATGCAGTCGGTATCCATCCGGGATATGGCTTTCTGTCCGAGAATGCAGACTTTGCCGAACGTGTAGAACAAAGTGGTTTTGTTTTTATTGGTCCGAAGGCAGAAACAATCCGTATTATGGGTGACAAGGTCGCGGCGATTGAATCCATGAAAGCAGCGGGCGTTCCCTGTGTTCCGGGTTCAGACGGACCGCTCGGTGATGATCACGAAACCAATATACGCATGGCAAAACAAATCGGTTATCCCGTTATTATCAAGGCCGCCGGTGGTGGTGGTGGCCGTGGTATGCGTGTCGTGCACAGTGAGGGTTCCCTGCTGAATTCCATTTCATTGACCAAGACCGAGGCCGGTACTGCATTTAATAACGATATGGTCTACATGGAAAAATATCTGGAAAACCCGCGTCACGTCGAGTTCCAGGTACTTGCTGATGAACACGGCAATGCAATTCATCTGGGTGAGCGTGACTGTTCTATGCAACGACGTCACCAAAAGGTAGTTGAAGAAGCACCTGCACCGGGAATCACCGAAGAGGAACGTCATCGAATTGGTGAACGCGTATCCGAGGCATGTCGTCAAATTGGTTATCGTGGTGCCGGTACTTTTGAGTTCCTGTATGAAAATGGTGAATTCTATTTTATTGAAATGAATACCCGTGTACAGGTTGAACATCCGGTTACCGAAATGATTACCGGTATTGATATTGTAAAAGAACAGTTACTGATCGCATCCGGTGAACCCCTGCGTTACAAACAGGAAGACATAAAAATTACCGGGCATGCAATCGAATGCCGTATCAATGCCGAAGATCCGAAAAACTTTTTACCTTCTCCCGGCTTGATTAAACAATATCATGCACCCGGTGGACCGGGTATCCGGGTAGACAGTCATATATACAATGGTTATATGGTGCCTCCGCATTATGATTCCCTGATTGGCAAACTGATTGCGCATGGTGAAAATCGGGATTCTGCCATCGCACGCATCAGAACTGCGTTAACAGAAATTGTGATTGATGGAATCAAAACCAATATTCCATTACATCAGGATATTATGCGTGATAGTGCTTTTCTGAAGGGTGGTACTAACATTCACTATCTTGAGAAAAAACTCGGGCTTTAATTCCCAAGGAACCGATGCCCTGGTTACAACTCAGACTAAGCGCCACCTCTGAAAATACAGAAACATTATCAGAACTATTAACAGAAGCCGGCGCACTGGCTGTTACCCTGCGTGATGCCGGAGATACACCCCTCCTTGAACCCGGTCCGGGGGAAACCCCTGTCTGGCCCGAAACAATTGTTATTGGTTTGTTTGAAGCCGACAGCAATATGGATCGTGTGATTCAATCTTTAAGTCAATCAACAGGAACAAAACTCCAGTATCAACTCGAACCACTGGAAGACAAGGACTGGGAACGTGCCTGGATGGATAATTATCATCCCATGTCATTTGGTCAACGCTTGTGGATTTGCCCGAGCTGGTCAACACCTCCGCAACCGGAAGCCATCAACCTGATGCTTGATCCGGGACTGGCCTTTGGCACCGGTACACATCCGACGACTTCCCTGTGCCTTGAGTGGCTGGATCAGCATGACATAACCGGACTTGATGTCATTGATTATGGTTGTGGCTCCGGCATCCTGGCAATTGCTGCTGCCTTGCTGGGTGCGAGACATGTCTGGGCCATCGACCATGATCCGCAAGCCCTGATTGCCACACAAACTAATGCAAAACAAAATCGTGTTCAGGAAAAAATCACGGTTGGCCGCCCCGATGAGTTACCTGATCTCCAGTCAAATCTGGTACTTGCCAATATTCTGGCAGGGCCATTAATGGCGCTGGCACCCGTAATTGCTGAACACACAAAATCAGGGGGACTGCTGGTTTTATCGGGATTGCTTGAGAAACAGGCACTGGAAGTGAGCACACATTATCAATCCTGGTTTAAGCTGTCAGCACCTCGAAAAAAAGATGATTGGGTCTTGCTTGAAGGAAAAAAGGCATAAAAAACGGGGACTCACGTACAAGAATCCGGATACGACGACTACACTATAGAGATTATGTTTACCCAATGTCCCGAATGTAAAACCGTTTTTGGTTTTAGTGAAGAACACTTGCAGGTTGCGCGTGGTAGAGTGCGTTGCAGCCAGTGCAGTCACGTATTTGAGGCCATGGCACATGTGATGGATGAATTGCCCGGCAACAAAACAACTCAATCCCCTACTGAAACCACAGCTGAATCAATCCCACCGACAGAAATAGAAAACCCCGTATCTGGAACCGAGCCAGAGACTGAACTTCATGCCGAAGCTTCAACAGCCACACAGGAGCCGGATACATCATCATCGGAAGCCGATGATGATGCCTTTTCCCTGTTTGATGAAGCCAATGATTTTATGGAAGCTATTTCTGATGACTTTCAACGCCCTGAACCTGCCGTTGAAGAAAGCATTGTCTTTAATGAATTAGGCGATACAACAAAACCTGCAACACCAGTATCCGACGATAAAAATAAAACAGACATGGCTTCTCCCGGGCCGAGTAAATCAACGATTGAAGCAGCAATGGAAGAAGAATCTATTGCAACATCTATAGAAGCTGAAACAACATCCGAAGTTGAAACTGAACCTGCACCAGAGGAAGTCACACAGGAAAATGTGCCTCCAGAAACTGTAACGGAGACAGCTGAAGTAACAGAACCTGAAACAACGGAACCAGTTGAGCAAACTACTGAAGATGAAGCTGACAAAATGGCATCCGAATGGGCGACCATGCTGGAAGAAGAAGAGCAAGCCGAACCATCTCAGGATGTCGAACCGGAGTCTGTAGCTGAAGAACCCAATCCAGAGGAAATATCGCAGGAAGCTGACACAGATGCAGAGCCCGTTGAGCTGACCGAAGAAAATGCGGACAAGGTAGCTGAAGAATGGGCCGCCATGCTGGAAGAAGAAGATCAGGCAACTGCTTCCACTGATGCCGAACCTGTTACCGAAGAAACTGTTCTGGAAGAAGAGCCACTAGATGCCTCTTCAGAGTCTGAAGAAACAACAGACACAGAACCCGTTGGAGAAACTGTAGAGGCTGAGCCAGAAGAAGAAAATGATGGTCTGAATGAAAACAGCAGTCTGCAGGATTTCCTGCAAAGTCAGCTGGAAGATTTCGATGATGCACCTGCTTCAACAAAACATGGTGCTGAAGAAGCCGAAGCACTGGATATCTCGCTAGACAGCCTTACAGAGCAATCTCTTGAGAAACCCGTAGAAGAACCAGTAGAGGAAAAAATTACAGCCGATCAGGTTGCAGAAGATACGACAGCTATTGATGACTTTATCCCATCAGAAGACAAAACACCCTCCTGGGGGATACAACTTGTCTGGGTTTTTGGCATCCTGACGTCACTGCTACTTTTAACCAGCCAATATATCTACACCATGCGTGATGATCTGAGTCAGATCGCTTCTGCCAGACCCTGGGTAATAAAGTTTTGTGAAATAACCGAATGCAAGGTGCCTTTGTATAGTAATCTCGAACAGCTTGAATTTGTCAGTCAGGACGTTAGATCACATCCAAACTACCAGAATGCACTCATGGTAACGATTGTCTTTATTAATAAGTCACCTTTTTATCAAGCCTATCCGGTAATCCAGTTTCAGTTGTCTGATATCGATCAAAGTCCGGTGGCAGGGCGTTATTTCCTTCCTGTTGCCTATCTCGACTCAACGGTTGATATTAAGGAAGGTATAAAACCGGATGTGCCGATACGTGCTGTCATTGAAATAAATGATCCAGGCGCACGCGCCATCAATTATGATTTTGACTTCAAATAGTGAGAACCAGCCTGCATTCCTGCTCATCACTATTTTCACTAACCTCTTGATTTAAATACCTCTGTATTAGTACTTAACTGATTATTAACAATAATTAAACCCCTTTTTTTGACTTCCAAACCAGTGTTGGTCACGTTATGATAGCCGGCCATTTTATAGACAATTTTATTGATCCCATGCGTATAGGCCCCTATCAACTGGAAAACAACCTGATACTTGCCCCGATGGCCGGTGTGACTGATCGCCCATTCCGCCAGTTGTGCAAAAGTATGGGAGCCGGTATGGCCGTATCTGAAATGGTGTCTTCCAACTCATTACTCTGGGGCAGTAAAAAAACAAAACGTCGCGCCAATCATGACGGTGAAACCGAACCACGTTCGGTTCAGATTGTCGGCGCTGATCCAAAACTCATGGCCGAGGCGGCCCGTCACAACCGTGATAATGGCGCACAGATTATTGATATTAATATGGGTTGCCCCGCTAAAAAGATTTGTAATGTCATGGCCGGTTCCGCACTACTGCAAAATGAAAAGCTGGTAGGTGAAATTCTGGAATCTGTTGTCGAGTCTGTTGATATTCCGGTTACTTTGAAAATCCGTACTGGTTGGGATAAGGAAAACCGTAATGGCGTCAGAATTGCACAAATTGCTGAACAGTCCGGTATTCAATCACTGGCCGTACATGGCCGCACCCGTGCCTGCGCCTACAAGGGTGAAGCTGAATACGACACTATTCGTGCCATTAAACTTTCTGTTAATATCCCGGTCATAGCCAATGGCGACATTACATCACCCGAAAAAGCAAAACAGGTACTCGACTATAGTGGTGTAGATGGTATTATGATCGGACGTGCAGCACAGGGACGCCCCTGGATATTCAGGGAAATTGATCATTATCTGAAAACCGGCAAGCTGTTACCTGAACCCGGTGTTACAGAAGTTCGTGATATCCTGTTAGACCATCTGGTAAACCTTTATGATTTTTACGGGGAATACACAGGCGTTCGTATGGCACGCAAACATATTTCCTGGTACAGCAAGGGACTCAAAAGCAGTGCCGAGTTCCGTCGTCAGGTAAACAGGGCGGATTCAATGGAACAGCAGCACCGCCTGGTTAGTGAATTTTTTGAACAACAACAAGAACAAGAGGGACTGGCTGCATGATGAACACAGCTATTGCCAGAAATGAAATTCTGGAAGAACAAGAAAACATTAATCCAATCGCAGTAAGTGACAAGCCTTTACGCGACTATATCAAGATGGCCATGGAAACCTATTTCCATAATCTGGATGGTCAGGAACCTAATGAGCTTTACCGTATGGTACTGGGTGAGATGGAACAACCGCTACTGGAAACAACCATGCAATATGCGCGTGGCAACCAGACCAAAGCAGCCATTATGCTGGGATTAAATCGCAGTACTTTACGGAAGAAATTGAAACTCTACGGTCTGGATTAACCCATACCATTAACTTACCTCAATAAGCTGAAGTAAATTCTCCGTTCCCTGTAAATTACAGGGAACGATTCTGTATTCCTGCCCGCCTGATCGGGTACAATGCGCGCTCATTTCTTTAAATACAATGAAGTAAAACTACTCATGAGCACAATCAAACGCGCCCTTATCAGCGTCTC
>JAOUJV010000151.1 GCA_029882995.1 Gammaproteobacteria bacterium
TGTGCAGGGAGAACAGTCTATACCTCTTTCACGAGGTGATCCAGAGGGATTTTGTTGACATTAAGTGCCTGTTTAAAGTATATTTTCGCGTTCGTGGCCGCCCATGTATTTGGGTATCAATGCTTTAAACAAAGATTCAGTGAAATATTATGAAGAGAACCTTCCAACCAAGTAATCTCAAACGCAAACGTACACACGGTTTCCGTGCGCGCATGAAAACCAAAGGCGGTCGTCGAGTCATCAATGCGAGACGTGCAAAAGGTCGTGCTCGTCTGAGCGCATAAGTAGAAAGAGTTTTTTACCGTGCAAACCGGGACATTTCCCCGGCAGATGCGTTTAACCAGTCCGGCAGATTACCAACAGGTATTCAACGATCCAGATAAATGCAAATCGGTTGATGGCGTTTTTACGATCCTTGCCCGACGAAACGGTTTAACACATGCACGTTTGGGTTTAGCAATTGCTGCCAAACATTTGAAGCATGCTGTTTCTCGTAATCGTGTTAAGAGACAAATACGGGAAAGTTTTCGTTTAAACCAGTTACTGCTTGCCGGGTTGGATATCGTCGTGATCAGTCGTGTAGATACCGGCAAGAGTGATAATAAAAACCTGCGTAAAGCGTTAGACAAACACTGGGCAAAGATTATTGAACGATGCGAAAACTGCTAATCATTATTATTCGGGGTTACCGTTATTTGCTTAGTCCTTTTGTTGGACACCAGTGTCGTTTTTATCCAACCTGCTCCTGTTATTCCGAAACAGCGATTGAGAAACATGGCGTATTGAAAGGCCTTGGTCTGTCAGTTCGTCGCATTTCAAAATGTCACCCATGGCATGAGGGTGGCATCGATCTTGTTCCCGAAACCGATAACAGAAAAATAACTAATTAAAAGTATTAAATATGGAAACCCACCGACTGATTTTATTTGTTTCGCTTTTTCTTGTCCTGTTTCTGTTGTGGGATGCATGGCAACGTGATTACGGCTTAAAGCCTGTTGCAGAAACCACAACAATACAGAGTACTGCCGAGGTTAAAAAACAGGATATTCCGGATGCACCACAAGATGTTGCAGCTGCAACAGGCACAGTCAGTGATGCACCACTGGAAATAAAAAATGTCTTCCAGAAGGCACAACAGATACAGGTTGTCACAGACGTACTTGAAATTGAAATTGATACGCGTGGTGGCGACATCCGCAGGGCAAAACTTGTAAAGTATCCGGTTGATAATAAAACACCGGATGATCATTACGTGCTAATGAATGACGGGATGCCAAATATATTTATTGCACAGACCGGTATTATTTCATCTGAAGAAGCACCTGATCATCATGCAGTATTCAGCACAAAACAGACTGAGTATCAATTGCAGGGAGATGAACTTAAAGTCCACCTTTACTGGCAAGGTAAAACCGGCGTTCAAGTTACCAAGACCTATACGTTCAAACGCAACAGCTATTTAATCAATATTGATTATCAAATCAAAAGCCCAACAGAATGGAAGGGACGTTTATATTCACAGTTCCAGCGTCTAATTGGTGAAGACAATTCTTCATACTTCATTTACACCTATACCGGTGGTGTTATTTCATCCAAGGACAAGCCATACAAAAAGATCTCCTTTGATGATATGGCGAGTGAAAACCTAAAACAGACAATTGAAGGTGGCTGGACAGCCATGATCCAGCATTATTTTCTGGGTGCATGGATACCACAGCAAGATGTTAATAACTATTACTATACAAAAGTACTTGACGGGCCGCGTTATATTATTGGTGTTGTAACTCCCGGTGTAGCAGCAACCACCAGTCAGCCGGCACAACTATCAACACAACTTTATGTTGGGCCCAAAATACAAAAGACCCTTGAGAATATTGCACCGCATCTTGAACTGACCATTGATTTTGGCTGGCTAACCATACTGGCAAAACCCTTATTCTGGTTACTTAACTTTATTGAAAGCATTGTTAAAAACTGGGGTTGGTCAATCATTATTCTGACATTGATTATAAAGCTGGCCTTCTACAAGCTATCTGAAACCAGTTACCGATCCATGGCGAACATGAAAAGATTGCAGCCAAGACTGATGGCATTAAAAGAACGTTATGGTGATGATAAACAAAAATTGCATCAGGCCATGATGGATATCTACAAGAAAGAAAAGATCAATCCGCTAGGTGGTTGTTTACCGATACTCGTGCAGATCCCGGTCTTCATCGCCTTGTACTGGGTATTACTGGAAAGCGTCGAGTTGCGGCAGGCAGATTTTATTCTCTGGCTTACTGATCTGTCGGCTAAAGATCCTTATTTTGTATTGCCCGTTATTATGGGTATTTCCATGCTGATCCAGCAAAAACTGAATCCGGCACCAATGGAACCGATTCAGCAAAAAGTCATGATGGCATTGCCTTTCATCTTTACTATATTCTTCGCTTTCTTCCCGTCAGGATTGGTACTGTATTGGGTTGTTAATAATGTGCTTTCCATTGCACAGCAATGGGTCATTAACAAACGCATTACCGGATCGGCCTGATCTATACTGGTCGAATAACGACCATGAACAATACCAAAGACACTATTGCCGCAATCGCCACACCTCCGGGACAGGGAGGAGTAGGGATTGTGCGTGTCTCAGGATCAAAAGCAAAAGACATCGCGCTGGCTATCACAGGTCAAACACCTCAACCGCGTTATGCTCACTTTGTCCATTTTAAAAATAAAGATAATGAAGTGATTGATACCGGTCTGGCTATTTATTTTCCAGGACCACATTCCTTTACCGGTGAAGACGTGCTTGAACTGCAAGGACATGGGGGACCGGTGATAATGGACATGTTATTACAACGTGTACTTGAACTGGGTGTTCGTGGTGCCAGACCAGGTGAATTTTCAGAACGGGCATTCCTTAATGACAAAATTGATCTGGCACAGGCTGAAGCCATTGCTGATTTGATTGAATCCGGGACGGAGCAGGCTGCCCGGGCAGCACAGCGATCACTGGAAGGGGTGTTTTCAACACAAATTCATGCGCTGGTTGATGAATTAATCGGATTACGTACCTATGTTGAGGCCGCAATTGACTTCCCGGAAGAGGAGATTGACTTCCTTTCAGACAAAAAAGTTAGTACTCACTTACAGGAAAT
>JAOUJV010000152.1 GCA_029882995.1 Gammaproteobacteria bacterium
TCGCATTCGATACAAATGTGTTTTTTTGTAAAGGGATGTATAAATTCAAGCAGGGCCGCATGCAATAAGAGTCGTTCGGATTTTTCCTGTAATATTTTTGGAGCATAAAGTTTATCACCAAGAATGGCATGTCCCTGTGTCTGCATATGCACCCTTAACTGATGTGAGCGACCGGTAACCGGTTCAAGCTCGACACGACTACTATTATCCTCATCATCAAAAGAAATAACTTTGAAGCGGGTACAGGAGGGCTTGCCGATTTCATGATCAATCTTCTGTTTGGGACGATTCGGCCAGTCTGTTATCAAGGGTAGATTGATTTCACCAGCTGGCGGTTCCGGTTTCCCGTCAACAATGGCGACATAACGCTTTTTTATTTTGCGTTGTTCAAACATCATACTGAGTTGGCGATGCGCGTCTTTTCCCAGCGCCATTAACATGATCCCGGAGGTACACATATCAAGCCGATGCACAGTCAGGGCATCAGGAAATTCTTTTTGCACCCGACTGGCCAGCGAGTCTTGTTTTTGTTCCGTATTACCCGGGACTGACAAGAGTCCGGCCGGCTTATTCAATGCCAGTAAATAATCGTCCTGATAAATGATTTCAAGACCGGTATCAGGCGGAGGGATGTAATGGTGTTGCATAATAATTTTCGCGCATAAAAGTGTCGTCTGTCCTATGATTATACCTGTCCTGATAATTTCTGTTGGTGGCTAAAATATGTTTGACGTAATGGTCCAGATGGCGGCCTTGATTCTGTGTGGCGTGGTGTGGCGACTTGCCACTCCCGGTGGACAGGATGCGCTTGCAATGCGTACTGCGCTAACCAGTCTGGTGTATTACCTGTTATTGCCCGCGTTGGTATTACTGGTATTGTGGGAAGCGCCACTGGGCACTGATTCATTCAAGATTGCGCTGGTGGCCGCTGTTGGTATTTTGGCGTCACTATTGGTCACCGGACTGGTGTGTCGTTTGTGTGGCATGAGTCAGGCAACACGCGGTGCAGTCATGTTGGCAGCATCATTCCCTAACGCAACCTATCTCGGCTTGCCGGTATTGGTGGCCACGCTAGGCCTGCCGGCACGTAGTATCGCCATTCAGTATGATCTGTTTGCCTGTATGCCTTTACTCTTGACGGTTGGAATATGGGTTGCAGCGAAGCATGGTTCAAACCCGAATAATCAGACATCGTTGAAAGGTGTATTCAAGGTACCGGCATTATGGGCGGCCGGTATTGCTGTGATGCTTAATTTATCCGGAATGTCCATGCCGGAAGGGTTAAATATATGGCTCAAGACATTAAGCAACGGTGTTGTGCCGCTCATGCTGATTTCTCTTGGTTTGAGTTTGCATATAAAGCGTGAACAATTAAAGGTGATGCGTTCACTGATCCCGGCATTGGGAATTAAATTGCTGTTTATGCCGTTGGTTGTTTTTGGACTGGCCAAATTAATTGGTATGGAAGGCCTGGTACTCAAGGCGGTTGTACTGGAGGCGGCGATGCCAAGCATGGTCATAGGCCTGCTATTATGTGATCGGTATGGACTGGATAGCAGTTTATATGCGGCAATAGTCACGTTATCAACAGTAATCAGTTTCTTTAGTCTGGGAATGTGGTTTTCTCTGGTATGAACAGCATGAATCAATGGCATGTATATATTCTGAGATGTGCTGATGAGAGTCTGTATACCGGCTTGAGTAATGATGTTGCACGGCGACTGGATGAACACAATAATAATGATCGGCTTGCAGCAAAATATACGCGGGTACGAAGACCTGTTCAGCTGGTTTATCAGGAAACATATGATTCACGTTCTGATGCTGCTGTTCGTGAAGCAGAAATAAAAAAACTCAATCGTCAAAGCAAGGAAAAACTGGTACTGGGGAAAATATAATGCAACGGGTTTATTTTTATATTCTTGCTGTTATTTTTCTATTTTGCACTCCTGCGTATGCAGACTATCAGGAGCAGGTCAAACAGATAATTGAGAAAACAACGCCACCGGAAGGCGTGGTTTTTGAGGTAGTCAGTAAGGATAAACGTTTTCTTAATCAGGCCATACCGGAAATTGAACGTTTATCCAGACAATTAAAATCACATTTCCCTGATTTGGAGATTGTTGTTGTCAGTCATGGCAGTGA
The DNA here is from genome assembly GCA_029882995.1 of Gammaproteobacteria bacterium. GTDB lineage: Bacteria > Pseudomonadota > Gammaproteobacteria > DAOVJZ01 > DAOVJZ01 > DAOVJZ01. The sequence continues at coordinate 2,146 of JAOUJV010000152.1, forward strand.
AATGTTTGCACTTACCCGAAGCAATCAGAAAAATAATCCGGAACTGGTTGAGCAGCTTGAATCGTTATCAGGCGAAGGGGTTAATGTGCATGTGTGCGGGACACTGGCAGAAATGCGCAATGTCGATCACAGTGAATTCCCGTCTAACATTGAAGTTGCCGTCAGCGGTCCTACCGAAATAGCAAAATACATTGATTTGGGTTTTGTACACATCAAGGTTTCAGCCATTAAAAAGTAAGATGTGGATAAAGCTTCATCCCGCATTCAGATAAGCCTTGAATCCTATTCATCTTTTGAATGAGATTTATTCATTTATCTTATAGCTGGAAAGCAGCGGGAATATCAGTGGCTTAGCCCATGAATCTGGCTTATAACCCCCATAAATCATGAATTAATTCAAAAACTTAGTTCTCAGCAAGGACTAAACTTGGAGTATAAGGATAAACCTTGAACCAATGGCAAAGTTGCAGGAGGTGTATCATGAAACTACCAACATCAGTGCTATCACGGTTCACTACGATACTGGGGATCTGGTTGTTTTTCTCTCCACTTGTTTTCGGGCTTTATACCCCTGGTGAGATGACGACCGTTGTCTGGCATTCTTTCTTTATGGGTGCGGTGCTTGTCGCTATTTCGTTTGCGGCCTTGTATCACCACCATTTATGGGAAGATGTCATTCATTTAATGATTGGCTTTTGGCTGGTCGTCTCCCCGTTTGTTCTGGGCTTCACCGCAGAGAAAATTGCAATGATGAATCACATTCTGGTTGGTGTGTTCATCGGCATAGATGCCATTGTTGCAATTCTGCAAACTCCAAGGCTAAGAAAAGCATAGAAATACGGACTATCCTTTCAGGCCGACCTTCTGGTCGGCCTTTTTTTACCACAACCTTCAGAGGGTAAAGATCAATAACCATTTTTCGATACTTCAGTTAATGAATCATGACACTGTAAAAATAAACATTAATTTTTATAAGCCTTAACAGA
>JAOUJV010000061.1 GCA_029882995.1 Gammaproteobacteria bacterium
TTTCAAGACATGGTTAATAAAACAATTTTCAGAGTTAGGTTATTCAGACAAGGCTGATTATCTGGCCATGCAACTCATGTCACGCATTCAGGGAATTGTTGTAATGGCACATGCATACAACGATCCGAGTTTTATTGGACCTTCAACCAGTGACATAGACGAGTGGATAGATGAGCTGGCTAAAACAGTATCTTACTAAAAATTTATTTTTTTTATTCCAGGACACATTTTCACCCCCGCCTCCTACAACCCCATCCAGTTTAGATATTCTGGATGGTATTTAAAATCAATCACTTGTATCGCTTGCTGATTTTAATTACCAGTCACAATCAAGCTAAAACAGTTTGATTATGTCTGTGTCTGGCACAAATTGGGCACACCACCTCTATTAATAAGTAGTGACAAATTAATTTATGCCATCTTGTAAATATAAATTAAAGAGGGAATACCTTGATATCTCAACTAATCATACAATCAATACCTTTTAGATAAGCATTGTTACTAAGGATGGGTAAGGTGTAAATCTCATTCAGGCATTGCTTCCCGACAACTACATGTAGATCTTTCCGCATTTCTGGGTATGGCTTAAGTTGTTTTAAAACTATTTTTAACATACCGACCTTGTAATGTTATTTTTTAAAATATGGCGACATCCATGTCTTGGTTACGGAGGATGATTTTTAAACTTTTATTATGCTTACTTCTGGGGGTTTTTATTGTTCCTCGCCACCCCTGCCAAGCCGATCAATCCTGACCCAAATAGCCAAACTGCTGCAGGGACAGGTACTGCACTGACATCTCCTGAGTACACGGCCCACGCATTGAGTTGATTTTCTGTTTTTAAGCCCCAAGCTTGATTGTTAATCCTGGTACCATAAAGAAATGCTTGAGTAGAATCAGGGGCGTATTCCGTGGCAGACCAATAGGCCCAGTGCTGGATATTGGAGAATAGATCATAGTTGGCATTGTGGGTTGTAGTGATGGATGTGGCAGCAACTCCACCCAATACATTGTAGATCAGGTTACCCATCTCGCTGCCCGTACAGTTATAGCCATAACTCTGTAAACCAAAAGTACCAGCATCATACTGGGAATCACAACTCGAATCTGGTTGCACTGTACTGGGCAGACGCCAGCCGGTAACACCATTGACGTTCAAACTTGCCGCCCATGCATTGGCATCTGCCCAAATCATCTTCCCAGACCCGGGATCGTAAGTATCGTATACAGAACCCGCTGCAGCATTGGCATCCGCCAACCAAGTCAGGTCAGCCTCCGTATCGTAATAGGCCAGCCCACCCAAACGCGATACCAAAGCAGCATCGGCCAAGGATGAAAAACCCACTAAAGAGAATAATAGGGTGTTTAGCCCCCAACGGTTGTGTGATTTCATTTTAATTTTCCTCCTGTAGTATCGTTATTCACTATCAATTAATTTTTTTCATTCATTTTCATCAGGTGCTTTATTAAAAAAATTTTTACCGATAATTATGCGCCACAACTCATCCTTGTTATGAAAAGGCCTCCACAACTTATCCTTAACATTCTGGATCGATCCTGTGATTTCATCTGCGCTTTGACTCACGTCTGTTAGATCATTATTTTCTCCTGCACGGCGATAGATCCGCACTATGTAACTGTCACTAGACACAAAAATATCTCAAATTAGCAACTAAATTATTTAAATTTCCGGTTTTTCTAGCCTTGAAAAAATCAGGATCGAGAATAATTATATTCCCCACCCTTACTGTTAATGCGCCGACCTAACAAAATTCTTTTTATCAAGTTCTGCTGCATGCCAATGCTGTTTCCCTTCTTGCAATAGTGAAACCTGCTTCATTACACCAGCGATTTCAGTGCGTAAAAGTGCCAACTCTTCTTCCTGTTCGCGGTTTTTCTGTGCTAATTCATCTAAACGGGAATCTGATTTAAGTTTCGCAATTTCTTCTGCTTGTACCCGGTTCTCAGCAACCAGTTTTGTAATTACCGGGTTGGCATGTTGCAGGCCAACTAATGCGCGAATATTTTTCACCTCGGTATTATCGGAACTTTCCCAGGCCTGACCCACAACCAGTGCAAACTGTTCAGCAGTAATATTTTCAGGAGAGATGGCAATGCCAATTCCTGTTTGCTTACCATCAGGAATCAGATAATCACCTGCGTTGACGCTGCCCTGTACTTTCACTTCAGCCTGACCAACAAAAGCAACCAGACTGTATTCAGCGCGCTTGCCTTTTCCAGGATCATTACCAGAAACAATTGGGCTACTACTAACTACCATTGCACGACTGGCACCTTGGGTGTTTTTACTCACTTTGCCATCAAACACACCGACGATATCACCCTGGGCAATCACTTCTTCACTATCCACGCGAGGCAGGTATTCGGCATAGTCATTACCCGCACCGGCCAGAACCACACTACCAGAACCATTACCCTGAATAGCACCCAAGCTGGCATCATTACCATCCTTGAATGAAATGAAGTTAATGCCACTACCAATTGCCGTCGTAACTCCAACTTTCAGCGCCAGAACATCCGGATCATTTGTAGTATTAGTATTTTCCAGAATCGCAACGTGATTGGTGGTTGAAGCAACACCTGTAACCGAGCGCTTCACGTGCAGTCGGCCATTGACATCCATGTAATCGGATGCAAAGTCGCCCCAAATTAGTGGAGTGCTGGTATCCGAGTTATCAATGTAGAGTTTGTTTGAACCGGTTTCATTGTAACCCGCACGCCACCCCAGGAAGATATTGCCACTTCCGGCGCTATTCATAGCGCCTGCCCCGCGGCCAATGAAAGTATTGTAGTATCCGGTGGTGTTGGACAAGCCAGCCTGATAACCCATATAGGTATTGGAGAATCCTGCCGTATTGGCAGTACCCGCCTCATACCCTGAAAAAGTGTTGTAATGACCCGTCGTATTGGATCTGCCCGCCTTATAACCCGAAAATGTGTTGTTGTAACCAGTTGTGTTTTGAAAACCAGCAAAGGTACCAGTAAAAGTATTGCTGGAACCACTTGTGTTCTTATTACCTGCTTGATAACCCGAAAAAGTATTTGAGTCACCGACATTACTATTTCCCGCCTCAAATCCTGAAAAGGTATTAGCATTACCAGATACATTAGAATATCCCGCTCCTTTACCTACAAAAGTGTTCCCTCTACCTGTTTTGTTGCCAGAACCAGCCACACTACCTATGAAGATATTGCTATCTCCTGTGGTGTTGGCGTCGCCCGCCAAAGAACCTATAAATGTATTGCTATAGCCCGTTGTATTGACTTGACCAGTAAAAGACCCAAAAAAGGTATTGTTGCCAGCTGTGGTATTGCTTTGACCCGCCTTATAACCCGAAAATGTGTTGTAATTACCCAAGGTGTTGTTGGAACCTGCTTGAGATCCTAGAAAGGTATTGCCAATACCCGTTGTGTTGTTAAAGCCTGCTGAAAAACCTGAGAAAGTGTTGTTGTAACCAGTTGAATTATTATAGCCCGCCCGAAAACCTGAAAAATTGTTATTGAAGCCAGTTGTGTTGGCGGCACCCGCCTGATAACCAGAAAAACTATTATAGTTACCTGTCGTGTTAATACCTGAATCAGTTCCCAAAAATACGTTAGCCAATGAGGTCTGTAATACTGTTGAACCACCAATCTGATAACCAGACGTCGTATTAATATCAGCATTAACATTCAGCGCACCAGTCATCGTATCACCCGCTTTACTCACCCAGTCTCCTGATGCCTGCACAGCTGAAACGGCTTCTGCATCCGAATAACGACTATGGTGTGCACCGGCATTTGCCGCATGACCAACTAACTCCGTATCCCGTGTTACATCAGCTGGAATCTGGCTATCGGCAATCTGATCTGCCAGTTCTGTAAAACTTGCAGTCTTTGCATGATGGGCTGAAGTATTACCCGCATGTGTAGTTAAATCACTTGCCGAGATCGCGCCCACCTGGGCTGCTGTCACACCATGAGGATTGGCAGTGTCTGCAACATGGCCTGATTGATCAAGGTTGCTGGCACTCATACCTTCCAGCGTATAGGCGTCATCTGCCTTGAATGCAAAGGCAGCACTGCTAAAGGATGTACGAGGACTCATTTCACCATCTGTCTCAACCGTAATACCCAACCATAACGGGTTGTCAAACAAGCCTAACGGGAAAGGATTACTCAGGCCACCAAGCTGTACTTCAAACAGGCCATTACTCACTGTTACCGCCTGGGTATTGGACCACAGAGCGATGCCGCCAGTGTCGACGTTATACAGGGAAAAGGTAACGTTAACGCTACCATTAAGCGGGCTGCCGCCACTATCCGTCAGGTAACCCTGGTAATCAATGTTATCAGGAATCGCTGATTTCACAGGTAATGCAAAGACACTGAACATCATTACAATACAAAACCATTGCCACAGTTTATTATTTACCTTGTGTTTAGACATTTTTAATCTCCCCTGTTTTATTTCACCCGGTAATCACCGGGACTCGTGTTCAAATTTCATTTTGACAGCCTGTAGATAGCAACTGCTATTTCCAAAAACACTTTTATTTGTGAATTACCCTACGGTGCTATCCCGCTTGGGCCTGGTGGTTTGAAAAACATGGATTTCAATAAACCCAGATCTAAAAAATTTACCGCCCCGTCCCCGTTCAAATCCGCATTCTCGTTGCTTGTAAAAAACACCGCCTTGAGGAGACCCAGATCTACAAAATTGACTGCACCATCCTGATTAAGATCCGGATCACATGCATTGCCGTAACCATCCGAATCAGTGTCACGCTGGTCGGTATTGCTAACCACAATACAGTTGTCCATGAAGTCCTTCACAGCATCCATGTCTGTGTCAGGAGGCGATGTAAAACCTGCTATTAATTGATAACTGGTGCTGACCATTTCACCTGAAGATGCATTGGATACCATCTCTCCTGCCAGGTGATAGTTAGACGATTGGGTCACCCCACCACCTGACAAACTTTCCCATTTCACTTTATAATTTAAACTGCTCGATTCAGCTGATACATTCGCCGTGGTAAAGGACAAAACCATCACCAGGGCTGAACAGATAAATACACTTTTTGAATAAAAGATCGTCATCACCACACTCCCTTTACTCGGTTTCCAAAGTTATGGATGGATGTTATAGACATCGGTTAGCTAGCCGTTGCGGCGTCTCATTATTCCTGCTAATCCAATCAGTCCTGAACCAAATAACCAGATAGCAGCTGGTACTGGCACGGCACTTACAGAAATATCCGAACTTCCAAATGTTATCGTCTGTACTCCATAGGTCATTGCAGAAACAAAATCACCTCCCTTGAGAGGATCATCCGTTACCGCCATGCTCATGATGAAATCACCTGCACCTATGGCTTCAAAAGTCAGGCTACCTATTTTTGCAATACCTGAAAGGCCGCCAAAGTTTCCAAAGGCAAAGCCTTCAAGTTCGCCTGCCAACTCATCAGGGTTTCGGCTGAAAGCAGGATCAAGGAAAAACCCACTGCCAGAAGTATCCCAGGACAGAAAATCCAGCACCGTGTCATCATAGAAAATATCCAGACCACCACCCAATGTAGGCTCATCCGAGAAATCTCCCCACAACTCCATAGTGACAGTATCTCCGACGGACGCGCCAATTGAGGTAGAATCAAAATACACACTTGCGGCTGTGGCTGACCCTGCCAATAAACATAAACCACACCCAAAACCTACTAATATGCTCTTTATATATGCTGGTATCATTGTTTGACACTCCTCCACTAAATCAAATAACACACTGATTTTTTTATAAATTCATTTCTACTCAGCACCTGGGCTAACTAGCTGTTCAGATATTTTTTTAATACATCTATTTGGACAGGACTCATGCCTAGTCACACACAGGCACATTCCTGACTGGGGCCATATTAAGAACGCAAGGGTTACAATTTGGGTACAAAAACAGAAATTAGAGAAAATTCCTGAAATCACGGGGGTGTTATTAAAGGTTCTGGAGTCGATCTAAAATGAATTGGGTCTTAAGAAACGGTGTTGCCGTCTCTTTTTGGAAAAACCTTGCTAGCTACCATTCTCCAGAGACTGGCGCAAATTTTCTGTTTCTTTTGATGGTGAAACATTTAAAACACTACTCAATCTTTCTCTGCATTGATGATACGCAGCCAATCCTTCGGCCTGGTTACCGAGATATAGATGACAATGCATCAGGCCGCGATATGCATTTTCTGACAACTCATCCACTTCAATTCCTTTCTGGTAACAGTATATTGCATGTTTATAGTCTTTTATCCTGCAAAGTTTTTCGCCCAGCTTGTTGAGAGTCCTGAGTATTTTGTTGCTTAGTTGTTCACGTGTGGAAATCATCCAGTATTCACTTTCATCATGCCCAAGAAAAGGCCCCTGGTACTGATGAATAATACGTTCAGCAAGATCAATGAGTCTTTCATCACAATCTATGATGTCATCAATTTGGCTCATGCTGCGTTGGAGTGCCCAGAAGTCTGTCCAACAATAGTGAGAATCAAGGCTGACCTGGTTCTGGCGCAACTGTATTAAATCATTACCAATCAGCTTGCGTACCCGGTGCAATGTGGTTGCAAAGGCCTGATGAGCTGCGTCACCCTCTGCATCGGGCCACAAGGCACTGGAAATCGTTTCCTCGTTAACATTACGCCCACCGAAGGCAATCAGTGCTTTAAGGAATTTTTGTACCTTATCACTAACACGCAAGGGTTCTCCGTCCTTGATAATACCAAAACGGTTCAAAGTATAGATTTTTATTTTCCATGGCCAATTATCGAGATAGACAGGGACAACATCAGGCATCAGGTTATGTCGCTGTATCATGCTCTGCACATATTCAACTTCTATATTTTGCTCCAGAGCTTTTACACACAATTTAGTAATTACTTCTCGACGCCAGAAATGGTAATTGACATAGCCCTTCTCTCTTCCTATTTTCAGTGCTTGCCTGAGCAGTTCTGCACATTCTTTTTCATCACCTTCAAGACAGGCTATCCATGCGGCAGTAATCAGCGAGGAAAATTCAAAGTAATCACTTTTATAAATCCTGAAATAATTTAGCGCCTTATTAACTTGTTTTTTTGCCCCACTATATTGACCAAGATCCGCCATGATTTGTGCTAAAGCATTGCGATTTACCTCGGCTGACCCCCCAGCAAAAACCTGTTCCGCCTGCTGCTGGTTCTGCTGGAAAAACTCATGTGCCAACTGGATATTCCCTCTTTGTGCTGCCAACCATGCCGAGTAAAAATTGTAATAGCCCCGGTCTATACGACGCTGCTGGCAGAGAATTTTTTGTTCGAATTGTGCGAGTAGAGCATCTGCTTTTTGCGAATCGCATTTTAATAGTGAAGCAATAAGTCCCACGAAATATAAATACCCATCCAATAGCGGCACACCACTTTGTTGTGCAAATCCCAAACCTTCGTCCACAATCTCAAGTGCTTGATCCTGATCGCCTGTAATCCAAAGATATTGCGCATGAGATTGATAAATAAAAAGTCTGCTTAGCGGTTGCAATGTTGTTGACTCAGCAAGTCGTAGCAAAGTATCGATAAGTGCAGTGTATTTGGGCAGACTTCCTCTAATTACATAGGACATGCATAGGTGGCCGCCCAACATTGCCGTATAATCAGGATCGGGGCTAACAAGAACCAGCTGCTCAGCGCGCTCAATCCATGATGCATCTTCTTCGTAACTTGATCCTGTATAGACACCTTTGACAGCAAGCACTGAATACACCACGCGTGCCTCGATCATAGGATCAGGATAGGCCGGATAACGCTCATGAAGGGCATCAAATTTTTTCAGCCACTCAATCAGGCTATTGAAATCATCCATGTAAAAAAGACATGATTCAATAATCCCGCACCAGCTCAGATAGAGGCCAGCAACATCTTTGCTGGTAAGAAAAAACTCATAGGCACGAGTGAAGTCTTGTCGTGCTGACAAGGGCTCAACAGGCAACTTCGCATTGCCACGCCAAAACAATAACCAAGGTTGTTGATTTATTTGATTATCAGAAAACCCTTTTAGTAATTTATTAAGGGTAAGATAGCGACCATCTTTTATTAATTTTTGTGCATTTCCAAGAATAAGCCCAGCCAGTTGTTCCTGGTTACCTGATGCCATTAACAGCTTTCCGGCTTCTTCAATACTTCCATCCGCCACTAATAAATTAGCTGCCTGATGATGCAATTTACGCCACTCTTCTTCATCATATACTTCCTTACCCCGGGATAGCAGAAACTCTTTGAATAATGAATGGTATTCATAATGAATTTCAGCACTACGATGTGCATATGTGAAAAAGTGTTCATGCACCAGTCTTTTCAGCAATTGGGCTGTATCGAGGTAATTCGTCAGGCTTGTTGCCATAGACACTGTCATGCGAGGCAACAAGGTCGTTTTTAAAAGAAAATGCTGTTCTTCATGCGTCATTTGCCCCAGCACCTCACTGGCAAAATAATCAAACATCTCAGGGTATTGGCCAGTCTGCTTTAATTTAAATACCTGTTGTTCAACATTAGCCTGATTAAGCATTAAGACAAGAGCTGCTATCCATCCTTCCGTCTTTTCATGCAAGGTATCAAGAACTGATACCCCAAGGTCTTTACGTCCCTGCAGTTTGGCTATTTCATCCGTTTCTTCCCTTGTGAGTCGCATATATTCCCAACCCAGTAAGGCAATTTCACCATGTACACGTAAACGCGCAAGTTGTGGTGGCGGTTCTTTACGGCTTACAACAATCACACTGATATCTTGAGGACATTCCTGAAGGACAAATGGAAGAAGATCATGTAACTGGCTTTCCACTGGCAAATCCTGGTAATTATCCAGTACAAGCACACCTGGCGCCTTAATTTGGTCAAACAATTCACGAAAGAAGTTACGTGCAAAAACTGGTAATCCAGCCATGTACTCCGGTGTCAGCAAAGGCAGATCTTTGCGTCGACGCGGTGCAGCATTTTTTCCTGCCATACCCATATAATAAAAAAATGAAGCGATGTCACCATCACCTTCATCTACTGTATACCAGATACAGGGTAATTTATTTCTCTTGATATAGCTTGTTAAAAGAACTGTTTTACCTGAACCGCCAGGAGAACTGACCCATATAACCCTGGATTTACGAGCTTCATCCAGCTTTGCAAACAACCTTTCCCGTAACAACCATTTTTCTTTACGCGGGATCGTGATTTTTGCCAGAGCGTTTTTTCTGGCCTCATGAGCTGAATTAATTTTGATTATATTAGTCATTACTTTAGTCTGAAAACATGTTTTACATCCTGTAGCCAACTCTTAATCCAAATGTTCGTGGTGCACCCCAAAAATATTGCGTTCCGGCCAATGGATCCTGTCGTATAATATTTTCTGCATAGAGTTTGTCTGTTAGGTTTTTTCCATAAAACTCGGCATACCAGCGTCCCTTTCGGCTTTCATATATCAGACCTACATCAATCAATCCATATCCACCTTGTCTAACTGCCGGATCGGAAAATGCATTAAAATAAACAGATGATTGATAACGATAATTACCAATAAAATTCAAGGTTCCAGCTTCCAGAAAATATTGATAGTTTATACCCAAGTTAAGTGACAGCTTTGGTGCCTGTGGTAAAGGGTCACCAGCACGATCCGGATCATCAGTTTTGTTATTTGGATCGACAGAAATAAAACTATCAAATTGTGCATCCAGCATGGTCATGGCTAATGACAAATCAAGGCGTTCTGTGATACCTACCTGTATTTCCAGATCCAGACCCTGAACAGTCGCTTTAGCGGCATTTGCCACTGTAGGATAGGCAGTGGCAGGCGCACCTTGCGGCAGGGTTAATAACTGCATGTCCTTATAGTCATATAAAAACAAGGCCCCATTAATACGAACTGCATGCGCCGGAAATGTACTCTTCATGCCACCTTCAAAAGCCCAGAGATATTCCGGAGAAAACGATGATTGTGCCGCAGAAGTGTTAAAACCGCCGGATTTGAAGCCACGTGATATATTTGCATACAGGACCTTGTTCTTGTCCACCGAATATTCAATGCCAAACTCAGGTGTAACAGCATCCCAGTTTTTGGCATCTGCTTGTGTAACAACTGTGGTTCCTGCCGGCCCGAGAACACCAAGCGGATCCTCAAGTGTCTGATCAAAATCCAGACTGCGTTTATCGTAACTATAACGTATCCCTGCTGTTGCTTTCCATGCAGGATTAATCTCGTAAGAAAGCTGTCCAAACGCTGCATAGGAATCTGTCATCACATCACCACCTGGACGATTACGAACATTGACTAAAGGCAAACGGGTATCAAGCCTTTGCTTGGCTTCTTCATGCAAATAATACAAGCCTGCTACCCATCCTAAAGACCTGTTATTTCTTGAAGCCCACCTGAATTCCTGTGTAATGAATTCAGAACTTTCCCATGGTGAATTGGAAGAATAATTGATTTCCGTGCCATCCAAATCGATAGTCATGACAACCCTGCTTTTTTGATAAGCAGTTAAAGAAATAAAATCCATACCATCTAATGCCCAATCTACTTTTGCACTTAAACGGTCAGACTGCATAAATACACTGTCATCCGTATTATGTGTAACCTGTCTCGGGTCCGCAGGCACAGTTCCACCTGCCAAAATACCTCCATTAACACCGATACCAGGATCAGGCTGATTACCAAATGAACGGGTACTATCCTCTCTTGTTCGCTCTGCACCAAATAAAATGCTTATTTCACTTGATGGTGAATACAAAAGCTTTCCTCTGAAAGAATAAATATCCTCGTTATCCAGTTCACGACCACTAAATATATTCTTTGTATAACCATCGCGCTGACTTACCAGTCCGGCAAAACGAATGCTTGTATGATAATCATCTATCGGTATATTCACCATACCTCGGAACTGTTGTTTATCAAAACTACCCAGTTCCATATCTGCATATGCCTCATGATAAAACTTAGGCTCTGTATTGATAATGCTTACTGCGCCACCAATAACATTCCTGCCAAGATGAACTGACTGAGGCCCTTTGAGAACCTCTACGCGTTCAATATCATAGAAATGATGTATTGAATCTGCTGAACGCGCCTGGTATACACCATCCACAAAAGTTGACACGCTGGCATCACTGCCAGCAGATATCAGATCACTGCCAACACCACGCAAGAAAGGTTGCCCCAGTACCGAGTTAGACTTAAAGACAAAACCCGGAACACGGTATTGCAGATCCATACTGTCCTCAATACCTGACGAATCGAGAACATCGCCAGATAAAACATTAACTGTCATCGGCATTTTCTGAATGTCAATTTCACGCCATTCCGGCGTAATAATTATCATGGGAATTTTATGTGGATAAGGAGGGGAATAAGAATTGGCATTTACAGGTAAACTTATTGTTACCAGTAAAACATTAAACCACACAATAGAATAATAGAAAAAATATTTCGGGTAACTCATAAAGCAAATTCTTCCGACTTTATGAAGAAAAAAACCAGTATCTATTTTCAGTAATTTGTAAAACTGACACCCACAGCCTGAAAAAACAGAAATACAGGCTTCTTCCTCAAAGGTTTTTCTTCTTGTTTATTTCTGGCACTCATATTTAAATGCCTATTTAGTATCAATAGGCATGCAAGAATTATTCCATACAATATTGGATATAAATAATTCTCTACAAAACAAGCAATTAATAAAATCTTTAGAATAGTTATAGATTAAAAGGAAAGTAATAATGTAATGCCAGCTTTACAGTTAAAAGGTCGGAATTCTGCTTTTTTTACACGTTTACTACATAGTGATTGAAGTCACAGTCGGAAATAAACTGTTTCTACCTCATTTTCCCCGAAAATTGTGCCTTACCCCTTGCCCACCCACAACACTCCTAATGTAGTGGCGTGCAAAATATTATTTTTATTTATTCGAACTAAAACAAGAAGGTATATAGGAATAGTATACTTAATTCGTCAGCATGGGCTTGTCTAATCTAAGAGACAAAGTCGGCACAATATTGTTAAAAATACTTGTTATTTTTTCTTTCAATAATGAATCTAGACTGATTTCAAGTTTCGGATAATGCCTGAGAAAATCTATTTTTGTCGCTTGCGCGCGGCAATACGCATTCTTAATGCATTGAGCTTGATAAAACCTTCGGCATCCTGCTGGTTATAGGCACCGGCATCATCCTCAAATGTGGCGATACTGGAATCAAACAGACTATGGGTTTTGGAATCACGGCCAACTACAATCACATTGCCTTTATACAGCTTCAGTTTCACCACACCGTTCACGTTCTTTTGTG
>JAOUJV010000062.1 GCA_029882995.1 Gammaproteobacteria bacterium
TACGTGTACATAAACAATGGTGACATGCATGCTATTTCTCTCCATAAAGATACTATCTATAAAAAGCTATGCGTGATTAATGACCATTTAATTTCATTAATTATTGGTGTAACTCAAGGCGTTTAAAGAGGGAATGGAATTTTTACTTCCGTTGCATCTTCCATTATATGAATGGCATCTTCCAGATTGATCTGATCAAGATTTTCAGTGCTTTGCTCATTCAGTCTCTGCATTAATTCTTTTTGCTCAAGAATCATATGACTACCATCTTCCTGCTGGATGTAGGCCGCCCAGGGCAAAAACTTGGTTAACGGGAATATCTGCCCCACTGCCGGTGAAATATCAATATGAATACCTGCGATATACAGAATTTTTTTATTCCTGTAACTGGGTTCCTTGATAATCGTCCTGAATGTCCTGTCAAACTCAACTTGCGTATTGACTTGTGCAGCTGTTAACAAGGGTGCCGGGGAGGTAACAATCCAGGGCATCACATTAAGTAAATTTATTTCCAGATGACTTTTCCCCTCTACATCACCTTCAATATGACGTCTGAAACTGAAAAGTTCCGGTTTCAGCATTTTACCGATAGATACCGGCTCAGAATCATTCCATGCCGATTTACCAAACAGGTCTTTTAATTCACTGGATGCAATATAGCTTCTTGAGATGCTATGCACTTCCTCGGGACATGGCTTGCCATTCCTGTCCAGCTCTACCATTCGCTCAATATTAAGGAACAAACCTTCTTTCTTGTCCTTGTTTAAAATCTGGTTATCAATCGTTATCAGATACCTGTTATTTTTCTTTTCAAGAAAAATATTTTCACAGGCAAAATTATATTCCTGCAAATACCACTCAATTACATGAGAAATCTTGCCACAGGTAGGTGTGTTTTCATGATTTTCTGTTTGTAAACGACGGTAAATACCAAATGTATTATTGGATGGATCAAATCCAACATGTGAGGCATTGATAATAACAAGATCCTTGCCATGATGCGCATGTGGACCATGTCGATCTGTTGATACAATGCCACCAACACGGCCATGGTTAAATGGGAAAGTACCAAAGTGTTTTGCGATAAGGATAATCGGATAACCCTGACTTTCATCAGAACAAAATGCCCGTGATGGCATTATTTTGCCAGCCTCAAAACCAAGCGATTTACAAAAATTATAAAGCTTGGGGACAAAAAGGCTATAACGGAGCATCATCCCATCCACCTTAAAACTGTGGATAGTTGAGGCCATATCTACATTACTGGATGAATACATGGGTTTTCCTTGTCTGTAATTCCATACGTTATCTGAAAACTTTACCGAATAATTCTAGCATTTCCCGCCATGATTGTTTATCCACTTCCGCATTATATTCCAGTGGTAAATTGAATTTTTTGGCAAAACTGTCTGCCTCCGGATTGGTAAAGCTGTGCTTCGCTCCGGGATAATTGATAAAACGGTAATTGGCATTCGCATCCCGCATTTCCTGCTTGAACTCGCTAATTGCTTCAGGTTTTACAAACGGATCATCTGCGCCGTTCATCACCAGTACTTCCGCTTTTATGTTCCCTTTTTTGGCTGGTATCTTTGCACCCAAACTGCCGTGGAAACTGACAACGGCATCAATATCATGTCCGGCACGTGCCATGTTGAGTACAACGGCTCCGCCGAAACAATATCCGATTGCAGCGATTTTATTTCTATCTACCGTTGGTTGGGCTTTCAGATAATTTTCAGCGGCAATAAAACGGGCTTTCATCATCGGCATGTTACCCATCACCATACCGGAAAACTTGCCAGCCGTATCCGGATGATCAGCGGTCTTGCCGTCACCATACATATCAACTGCAAGTGCTGTAAAACCTTCCTCCGCCAGCATGCGGGCACGTTTACGTGCATAGGTATTATGACCCCACCATTCATGTACCACCAGCACACCGGGACGCCTGTCTTTGATACTGTCATCCCATGCCATATAACCTTTTAATACAGTATCACCTTCCTTATAACTGACTTCTTTTGTGACTACAGCTGCATTCACATTGCCTGCAATTACAGTCAGCACCATTATTATTAATAAAGCCTGTTTCATGCTTATCTCCTTTTTATTACTTTCTGATACAACATATAATTTTCTGATCAGTTTTTCCGTCGACTCGATCATCATTATATGTGTATGGTTTACTACATCATCAGCACTATTTCCGTTACGTCAGGGCACCGTTTCATGGGGCTATCTTAGCAGTTGTTATTTTATTCAGAAATGGGGTATTTATAAACTACGGTTATTATTGGCCGTTCACATGCCAGTCATAGGAACAATCAAGATGAATCCGGACTGCTTCAATACCATTCAGTCCGTCCTCCATCATGGTTTGTAAAGGAGTACGATCCTGAAAATGATCATTGGTACGATTCATCCAAAGTGCACCGGCATGATGATTGCGCGGGTTTGATGTCCATAATGCATGGGCAATACCGGCAAAATGTTCAACTCGCTCAAATACCTTTTCATCTTCAGGTAAGGGTTTTTCATTGCGATAACTGCGTATCACGCGAGAGCGCGTTCCTTCCGGCAATCCCAGTAACCTGATTTGATCACTGTCAGCCACACCCCAGTCATCAAGGACAGCAATAATACGTTGCGTGACTTCTACACGCTGTTCATAAGTCATTGGTTGCATAATTTTTTCAGGAAGTAACTAAGAACTAACCTTCGTCGGCAAACTTCAGCTTGCTGATATCAATATCGGGTTCTGGAATCGGTGGAACAGGATCAGTCACATCATCCCCTGCATCAGCCATGCTCATGCTATCTATATTAACATCAAGCGGTGGTGGTGGGGCAACCGGATCAGTTACATCAGCACCGACTTCCGCCATATCCAGATTATCAATGTTGACTTCCAGCGGTGGTGGTGGTGCAACCGGATCAGTTACATCAGCACCCACTTCTGCCATATCCAGATTATCAATATTGATTTTCAGCGGTGGTGGTGGTGCAACCGGATCAGTTACATCAGCACCCACTTCTGCCATATTCATTGCACTGATATCAATTTCTGGTTCAGGAACAACTACCGGTTCAATGATCTGCACACCAGGTGGTGCAAGCATGTCATCATCTGATGATGAACTCACCTCGGTCTGTCTATTTTCTATTACTGTTTCTGTAGCAGATTTTTCTGAAGGTGCTTGTGGTTGCGAAACCTGTGGAGCCGGATCTGCTTTTGGTTTTACATTTTCATTTTGTTTTTCACGAATGGCACATACTGCACCCGCCTTTTTCATTGCCGCCTGATAACGACCTGCTGCTTCCTGATCAATACCGCTCTTCACCACAACCATGTTGCCGGAAAACAGTGGCTCAATTTTACTGATATCAACCTTGAACAATTTTGCCAGATTCTGCTTAACCTGATCAGGTTCAACACCTCTGACCATCATGCCGTTGAACACAACCTCATAATTACCCTCAGCCATTACCGTTTACCTTCATTCTTCCCATATCATAAAGATTAGCACCTGTCTGTTGTTTATCGAACGAACAAGGTCACAACTTTATCTAAAATAGTATTTTTTCCCCTATAATAAGTAACTTATGATACCGCTTCACGACGATAATCCCACCGAGATCACACCCTGGCTGACGATCGGGCTGGTTGTGACATGCGTACTGGTTTTCCTCTGGCAACTTTCACTTGGCCGCGCCGGTGGTAATGCAGTGCTTGCGTTCGGTGTTGTACCGGCGGTGTTGTTTGATTTTAAACAACTACCTCCTGAACTGGACCTGATTCCATCATGGATGAGTGTTTTTACTTCCATGTTCCTGCATGGTGGCTGGATGCATTTGATCAGTAATATGTTGTTCCTGTGGATTTTTGGAAACAACATCGAAGATGCAATGGGACATAAGCGTTTTATTGTATTTTATTTTTTATGTGGTGCAGTTTCCGTTTTTGCACAAGTGTTACCAAGTCCGGAATCACCTGTTCCGCTTATTGGTGCCAGTGGTGCCATCTCCGGTGTACTTGGTGCCTATATCCTGCTTTTCCCTCATGCCCGTATTCTGGTCATGGTACCCATTGTGGTGATCATGCATACCGTGCGCATGCCAGCCTATTGGGTACTGGGTTTCTGGTTTTTCCTGCAAGTATTCAATTCTGCCGCTGCCTCCAATCAACAAGGGGGAGTCGCCTGGGGTGCCCATATCGGCGGTTTTATCGCTGGTATGGTATTAATCCCCTTTTTCAAGAAAAAAGAGGTGCGTTTCTTTCACCCCGGCAATCAGTAGCTAACGGCTTAAATCCTTGTTTCTCCTTGTTAACTACCTCAATTTGCACCCTTTTCTGCCGATACAGACCTTATACATTCATGTAATACAAATGTTTGCATGGATGTATATTTGTACATCCGTGGGAAGGTGTACTAGTTTTTAATTTATCTTGATGGAACAACAGGTTAGCTCCTGATAATAGAGTTGCCTGAATTCTTTAGCATGGACCTGCTTATCTTGTGTTGTGGTAAATGGGTATATGGGCCAAAAAATAAAAAGTTGGGTCGAAGAACATATCGCATCGCTCGAGGCCGAGCTGCATCATCGCGAGCGCGAAATTGCTATTTTGAAAAAAATCAGCGATGCCGTCACACACAATGTAGGCCTCGACAAGATTTTCCAAATGGTCGCCGAACATGCACGTGACCTGATCAATGCTGAAACACTCCTGATCCCGGTCCTTGATGAAAACAAGGAATCCTATACCTACCGTGCCGGTTGCGGCAAAAATGCAAATGAAATTATCGGTGAATCGCTGCCGCTTGAATTTGGTGTCTGCGGCTGGGTATGGGCTAATAAAAAACCCTGGTGGAGTGGTGTTATCGAAACCCTGAGTGCTGAAGAGAAGATCCGCTGGAAGGAAGAAGCAGGCACTGTCATTCTGGTTCCAATGGTTGGACAAAACAGTTTTCTTGGCGGTATTGCGGGTATTAAAAAAGAGGATGGAACCGAGTTTAATGAACGCGATCTGAATCTGTTATCACTGTTTGCACAGCAAATCAGCAATGCTATTGAAAATGTAACTTCCTATGAGCAATTGACACAGGCAAAGGAAGAAGCGATCAAATATCAGGTTGAACTGCAAAAACTCAACTCGCAATTAATTGATACTAACAAGGAGCTGGAGCATCTCGCTCTCTATGACACCCTCACTGCATTACCTAACCGTACATTAATTCAGGATCGTATCCAGCAAGGTTTGCTTAATGCCCAGCGTGACAAGGAAGCATTGTCAGTCTTGATTATCGATCTGGATTCCTTCAAGGAAGTGAATGATACACTTGGACATGATACCGGTGATGAATTACTCAAACAGGTTGGTAATCGTTTTCAACATTCGTTACGCCATGTTGATACTGTAGGCCGACTGGGTGGTGATGAATTTGCCGTGATTGTGTCAAATGCAGATACTGATGAAGCCGTCCTTGTTGCCAATAATCTTTTAAAAGTGCTTGATGAACCCTTTATCGTCAATGAAAGCAATTTTCATATCTCTGCCAGTGTAGGCATTGCTTCATATCCTGAGCACGGTGAGGATGTATCGACACTGATTAAACGTGCTGATGTCGCCATGTATGTAGCCAAACGTGCACGCTGTGGCTATTTTGTTTATGACTTAAATGAAGATCCAAACAGCCTTGGTCGACTGACATTAATGGGCGAATTACGCAAGGCCATTGATGAAGATAGTATGGAACTTTACTATCAACCAAAACTTGATCTGGAGAGTGGCAAAATTGTTGGCGTTGAAGCGCTGGCACGCTGGACGATTCCGGAAAAAGGCATGATTCCACCTGATTTTTTTGTTCCTGTAATGGAACAGACCGGTTTGATCAAACCCTTTACAAAATGGGCATTGAATAAAGCTATCGGACAATGTGTTGCATGGCAAAAAGAGAATATAGATATCACCATGTCGGTGAATCTATCTGTTTATAACCTGCGCGATCCCGAATTTCTACATGTCACCAGCGAGCTTCTGAAAAAATGGAAACCCAAACCAGGTTCCATTATTCTGGAAATTACAGAAAGCGCGATTATGACAGACGATGATTTTACCCGTAATGTACTATCAAATCTCTCAAAAGAAGGCGTTCACTTTTCTATTGATGATTTTGGTACCGGCTATTCTTCACTTGTACACCTGAAACAATTACAGCCCAGCGAAATCAAGATTGATAAATCCTTTGTCATGGACATGAATACAAACAAGGATGATGCTGTTATCGTGCGCTCCACGATTGATCTGGGTCATAACCTGGGACTCAAGGTGGTCGCCGAAGGTGTGGAAACACAGGAAGTCATGGATAGTCTGAAAGAACTCGGCTGTGAAATGATACAGGGTTATCACATCAGTCGTCCGTTACCGGTAAATGAAATAACTGAATTCCTGAAAAAATCAAACAAAACTCAACACTAAACCCGTATTACTGATTGGATGATAATCATAAAATTGATTATCATGGCCACATGCATCAGGAAATAATCAAGATCAACACTCGTGGTAGAGACACCTACGAAATATCCAGTCAAATACAGGCGATTGTAAAGGCATCTGCCATCAAAACCGGCTTGTGTCATGTCTTTGTACACCACACCAGCGCTTCTTTAATACTATGTGAAAATGCAGACCCGGATGTAAGAACTGATCTGGAAACCTTCATGTCGCGTCTGGCGCCGGATGGTGATCCCATGTTCATCCATACCATGGAAGGTCCGGATGACATGCCCGCACATATTCGTACCGTGCTAACCAAAACCGAACTTAATATTCCCGTCACTAATGGACGTTGTGCCCTGGGCACATGGCAAGGTATTTATCTTTGGGAACACCGTACCGCCCCACATACACGAACTGTCACCGTGACCGTACAAGGATAAACAAGGTTGCAGGTACTAGTGCTGACTTCAGTCAGTCAAAAATATTAATAACCAAGAATCTATATTTAGAACAAGCAACAAAGCTAATCATATAAACCAGGTTCAAGATATCCAGACAAATCAATACCCAGATACTCTGAAGCTCCTTTGATAGTAGAACAAATATTCTGAGGATGTTGTTGTTTAACATTTTCAACATAGACTGACGATAGAGCTGTTGATTCAGGAGACTCAACCATCATTACCCATTTACCAACTGCAACATTATTATCTGAAATACCTTTTGCTATTTCCTTGATTTCTTCAATTGACAACTGAAATTCAGTTTTTCGATGATCTACAACACCGTTAAACCACTGTTTAAACCCGGGATCATTAACCAGCATGGCATTGGCTTCCATAATTTCCTGAAAATCAATGCTCCCGCTAAAAATCATAATAATCAATTCTTTCTCAGGAAAAATATCAAATTTATACATAAACTTCTTCTATCACAAATTTTTGTATTATTTAAATAAAAGGTATCAATTTGTTAACGACTGCAACATCGCTCCTGCAATCTAGTATTCGATTCCTGTTCCACCCAGCCCACAATAGCCTAACGGGTTTTTGGCCAGATATTGCTGGTGATAGTCTTCGGCAAAATAGAATTCCGGCGCATTGATTATTTCTGTGGTTATGTTTCCGATACCCGCTTCATCAAGTTTTTTCTGAAAATATTTTTTACTTGTTTCTGCCTGCTGTCTTTGTTGTTCGTTATAAACATAAATACCGGATCGATACTGGGTACCTCGATCATTGCCCTGTCGCATGCCCTGTGTCGGGTTATGTGATTCCCAGAACAATTTCAGCAGGTTTTCATAACTGATGACATTCGGATCAAACACAACCAGTACTACTTCGTTGTGTCCTGTCATACCGGAACAAACTTCTTCGTAAGTCGGATTAGGGGTGTAACCGCCGGCATAGCCAACTGCGGTAACAAACACGCCCTGTGACTGCCAGAATTTTTTTTCTGCACCCCAAAAACAACCGAGACCAAACATGGCGGTTTGCATAATGTTGGGATAGGGCGGTTTGAGTTTTACCTTGCTGACGTAATGCAGTTCGGCTGTTGGAATACTTTCACTGCGCCCGGGCAATGCCTGTTCCGGTTTGGGCATGTCGGTTTTACTGGCCATGTGCTTTATCAGATTTATCCATTATGCTCTGTTGCTAATAGTGTATATTATAAGTGGTCTCAAAATATAAAAACCATTGCATGAGTATCAGAAAACCACCCTTGCTTGCCTTTATTGCTGAACACAGTAATACCGGTAAAACCACCTTGCTGGAAAAGGTATTGCCTTTGCTTGTGAAAAAGGGAATACGTACTGCGGTGATCAAACATACCCACCATGATTTTGAAACCGACAAGCCGGGCAAGGACAGCTATCGCCTGCATCAGGCCGGCAGCCGACAAACCATGCTGGTATCGCCCAAACGAATGGCACTGGTGATGGAGACACCGGAAAACAACGATTTACCTGATATAGAAACACTGGTTGCAAGACTCGATACAGAAAAACTGGATCTGATCCTCGCCGAAGGATTTAAACACGAAGCCATTCCGAAAATTGAAATCTATCGATCTGGTGTTAGTCAAAACCTGTTATGTAAAAACGATAAACATATTATTGCGGTTTGTTCGGATATCAAACCTGAATTACCTGCAAACATAACCCTGCTTGATATCAACAAACCGGAAGATGTCGTCGCGTTTATTTGTAAAGAATTTAACTTGCCGTAAATTTTGAATTAATTATAGAAAAACCAGTACGACACGGTAATCGCTGTTACTATCCCCGCCAAATCAGCCAATAGTCCACATGTAATTGCATGTCGTACATGCTTGATACCCACACTGCCAAAATAAACTGCCAGTACATAAAATGTGGTTTCCGTACTGCCCTGTATAACAGAAGATACCATTGCCGGAAACGAATCAACCCCGTGCGTTGCCATGGTCTCCAGCATCATGGCGCGCGCGCCGCTGCCGCTCAATGGCTTCATCAGCGCGGTCGGCAATGCCTGGACAAAATCAGTATTGAAACCCATTAAAGTAAACGTCCATTCCACCCCGACCAGCGCCAGATCCAGTACACCACTGGCGCGCAACACACCAATCGCCACCAGCATACCAACCAGAAACGGGATCAATTTAACCGCAACATCAAACCCTTCCTTTGCCCCTTCAATAAACGCATCATAGGTATTGATACGTTTAAAAATACCTGCCGTTAAAAACAGGATAATGACACCAAACAAAATCAAATTACCAAACAGGCTGGATTTTTCCGACAACAGGGTTGCAGACAGACTGCCAAGATAAGTAACAAACAAGGCCATCAGGATTGCAAAACCGGCAAAGTAAGTCAGGATAACGGCATCAAAAATTTTTAATCGCTGAAACCAGGCAACAGCCAACAATCCGGTAATTGTGGATGCCGATGTCGCCAATAAAATCGGAATAAACACAGCTGTTGGATCAGCTGAACCCTGCTGAGCACGAAACAGAAAAATGGTGACCGGTAACAGGGTGACAGATGATGTGTTTAACACAAGGAAAAGTATCTGGGCATTACTGGCTGTATCACTGTCAGGATTCAATGTCTGCAAATCACGCATCGCCTTTAAACCCATCGGGGTTGCTGCATTATCCAGACCAAGAAAATTGGCCGCCAGATTCATGGTTACCGAACCCAGTGCCGGATGACCCTCCGGGACTTGTGGCATGAGACGTTTAAATAATGGTGCCAGTAATCTGGCCAGTACATTTATTAAACCTGCCTTTTCAGCGATACGAAAAAACCCCAACCATAAGGCCAGAATGCCAATTAACCCCAGTGCAATTTCAGCACTGAGTCTTGCCATATCAAAAGTGGAAGTAACAATCTGGGAAAAAATCTGCGACTGATCGTTTACCAGCCATTGAAACATGGCTGATAAAAATGCCGCCAGAAAAAAACCTGTCCAGATGCGCGCTAACATATGCCCGAATAATTATTATTATCAGGACTATATTAGTCGCTCGTGGGGGTAACGTGAAAAATTGACAGGAAAAGAGCGCAAAAAAGCACTCTTCCCCATAAAATACGAGAATAAACTACTGGATTGAATGGCCGGAACGAATGTTCAGGCGGGTACTACGTTTGTTGCTTGCAGACCTTTTGGACCATCTTCAGTTTCAAAATTAACTGACTGCCCTTCATTCAAACTTTTATATCCATCACCCTGAATTGCTGAAAAATGTACAAAGACATCTTTACCACCCGCATCAGGAACAATAAATCCAAATCCCTTTGCGTTGTTAAACCACTTTACCTTGCCTGTTGCCATAAAACACATCCTCAAAAAAACTAGAAATACATTTGCAAAAAACCATATGTTTTTTTGCAAGATAACAGTCTACCGCAGTGAATTTTAAAATGCGATACCCGAAACAGGCATTGATGACATACATCACATATTTAGCAAATGCTTATATAGTGGGCAAAACAATAACTTATCAAAGCTGAATGTAAATTGAACAATGACTAAACAGGAAGGGTATAAAAATTATTTTTCGTTGCGTGCCAACAGACCCATTTCATATTCACCGGCGTCCAGCGGAATACAAATTCGGTGTCCTCCACCGGGAACTTCCTGCATGGCGTTGCCTTTCATGTCTTCAACATGTTCGAGAATAAATTTTTTGTTCTGCGTGGGTAATATCAGTTCCATTTCATCACCTACTGCAAACTTGTTTTTGGCTTCGATCTCGGCCATGCCATTTTGAAAACCGACAATCTCACCAACAAAACGCTGTTGGTAACTTCTTGAATGGTTATCCATATAATTCTGATATTCATGTGAGTGGTGGCGCATAAAAAAGCCATCGGTGTAACCACGATTGGCCAGATTTTCAAGCTCACCCAATAGTGAAGGATCAAAACTGCGCCCGGCAACAGCATCGTCTATCGCCTTGCGGTAAATCTGGGTACTGCGTGCAACATAATAGTGGGACTTGGTGCGCCCTTCTATCTTGAGACTATCCACACCGAGTTTGACCAGCTTCTCGACATGTTCGACAGCACGTAAGTCTTTTGAATTCATGATGTAGGTGCCATGCTCGTCTTCCTCAATTGGCATGAGTTCACCCGGGCGTTCCTGCTCCTCGATCAAATAAACATCAGACGATGAAGGCTGTAGATTTTTTGCAACCACATCACCGGTAACATCTGTCTCTGCCTTTTTAATATCGTATTCCCAACGACATGAATTGGTACATGAACCCTGATTGGCATCACGATGATTAAAATAACCTGACAATAAACAACGGCCGGAATAGGCAATACACAAGGCACCGTGGACAAACACTTCCAGTTCCATGTCCGGACATTCCTGTCTTATCTCGGCAATCTCATCCAGTGATAATTCACGTGACAGTATCACGCGTTTCAACCCAAGTGATTGCCAGAATTTAACGCTCGCATAATTGACTGTATTGGCCTGTACTGATAAATGCACGGCAATATCCGGCCAGCGTTCACGCACCTGCATAATCAGACCCGGATCAGCCATGATCAATGCATCGGGATTTAGTTCTATTGCTGATTCAATATCTGCCAGAAATGTTTTCACCTTGGCGTTATGCGGCAATACATTGCAGGCAAGAAAGAACTGACTGCCTTTATCATGCGCCTCCCTGACACCCTGCGCCAGATTTTCATAATGATTAAAATCATTATTACGCACGCGCAAACTGTAACGCGGCATGCCGGCATAAACTGCATCGGCACCATAGGCCACGGCATAACGCAGGTTCTTCAGTGTCCCGGCAGGGGCAAGTAATTCAGGGGCTTTCACGATATGATTCTCGGACTAGATAAAAGATTGAACAGCGATTATACCACTCAGCAGCAGGCAAATAACTACTCAAAACCGGTGTTATTCACCCTGGAACCTTTGACTTAAGTTCCTTAAGTGGATGATGACAAGGCGAAAAGAAACGAGAAAGCAGAGTGTATATGTTAATACATGAGCATTTTGAGTTTCTTTTCAACAAAGTCAGCACCGCTTTAGGAGCTTAAGATGAGGATTCCAGCCAGCGGACAAGATAATAGAGCTGGTACCCTTCCGATGATCGGGCCGGCCCCAGCACCACCGCCGGATAGCGTTTTGCATCTGAGTCAGCGGAATCACAGGCATCCTGTTCTGACTCCATGACCTCAACACAGTTTTCAGGGAAACGGTCGCGCTGACGACGAGGTGCATACACCACAGCAAACTGCTCTTTAACCAGATCAGTATGTGGATCTGTGTAATACCCGTTAACCATGAAGTGTGGATAGACTAGACATGGGA
>JAOUJV010000063.1 GCA_029882995.1 Gammaproteobacteria bacterium
CGTGAACAAAAATCAGAAGCATAGAAAAATGTTGTGCTTATTGCTTAAAACCATTCTGGCGCCATGCCTCATAAACAATAACAGCAACCGCATTGGATAAATTCATACTCCGGCTATCCGGTAGCATCGGAATTCTTAATACTGTTCCCGGTGGCATACTATCCAGTATTGTTGTTGGCAAGCCGCGTGTTTCAGGACCAAACAACAAGACATCTCCTTCTGAAAAATTGATGTCTGTATAACTTGTCTTGCCCTTGGTAGAAACAGCATAAATCTTTTCAGGCTTTACTTGCCTGATGAAACTATCCAGATCCGGATAGCGTGCAACTTCGGCAAACTCATGATAATCAAGGCCGGCGCGACGCAGGCGCTTGTCATCCAGATCAAATCCCAGCGGCTCGATTAAATGCAAAGACATGCCGGTATTGGCACATAATCGAATAATATTACCGGTATTCGGCGGGATTTCAGGTTCAAATAACACAATATGAAACATGTGAGCTTCCGTTTTTTAACAGTTATTGCTGACAGTTAAATCAAAAAAGACAATAATACAGTTATCTGGAAACAGGAACACTTGTTTGGCTTCGAATAATCACAAATCCCTTGCTATCAATTTTTGCGGGCTTGAGCTGGCAAATCCGCTGGTTCTGCTGTCCGGCTGCGTTGGTTTTGGTGAGGAATACACACGTATCGAAGGTTTTTCCAATCAGGATGTCGGCGCGATTTGTCTGAAAGGAACAACGCTTGAACCCAGGATGGGCAACAAACCACATCGGGTTTATGAAACACCAATGGGGATGCTTAATTCTATAGGCTTGCAAAATCCCGGTGCCAGTCATGTTGTTAACAACATTTTACCTACGCTTGATTTCTCCGAGACACGCTTTATTGCGAATGTTTCCGGTTCCACAATCGAGGAATATACTGAAGTTACACGCCTGTTTGATGACTCTCCCATTGATGCTATCGAGATCAATATTTCCTGTCCCAACGTCAAGGAAGGCGGTGTTGTCTTTGGTAATGATCCTGACATGTCTGCACGTGTTGTTGCAGCCTGCCGTTCTGCAACAAAAAAACCGTTAATTGCCAAGCTTTCACCCAACCAGACGAGTATCGCTGAAAATGCAAAAAAATGTATTGATGCCGGTGCCGATGCATTTGCTGTTATCAATACCTTGATGGGTATGGCTATAGACATTGAAAAACGCCAGCCGGTACTGGGTAATAATCAGGGCGGACTTTCCGGTCCTGCCATCAAACCGGTTGCACTTCTCAAGGTGCATCAGGTGTATCAGGTCTGCAAACAACATAATATCCCGATTATTGGTCAGGGCGGGATAACCACGGCACAGGATGCACTCGAATTTCTAATCGCCGGCGCTTCTGCCATCGGGATAGGAACAGCCCTGTTCTACGATCCCCTCGTTTGCCAGCAGATCAATCAGGAACTGCAGGACTACCTGCAAAAACATCATATTGGCAATATTTCTGAATTGACGGGCACCCTGCAAACATTTGCCTGACCCAACCCCGCATTTACCCGCATTTAATAGATATCTCCCTGATTTACACTATATTTTCTCCATAACCGTCCGATAGACACCTTATATATGCTCTTGTCTCTGGAACACACACAGGAAAGCGACTGAAGATGGCAGTGAGAAAAAAAATCCGTATTGGTGATCTGTTGGTTGAACACAAGGTCATCTCTGAACAACAGTTGATGGCTGCACTTGGTGACCAAAAACGGAGTGGGCGTAAACTGGGTCAGGTATTGATTGAAAACGGGTATGTTGAAGAAAAGAAATTTCTCGATTTTTTATCACGCCAGTTACAGGTTCCCTACATTGATCTAAAACATTTCAAATTTGATAAGCAGGCTGTTCAGACATTGCCGGAAACACTGGCGCGACGTTATCGTGCACTGGTTCTGGATAATAAAGGTGAAGACATTTTGATCGGCATGGCGGATCCAACTGATATCTTTGCCTATGACGATTTGGCCAAGCAACTGAAAAAAGCATTGCGTCTTGCAATTGTTCGTGAAGTTGATTTACTGCAAACCATTGACAGTGTTTATCGAAAGACCGATGAAATTTCCTCTATCGCTGAAGAACTGGGGGAAGAACTTTCTGAAAATGATTTTGATCTGGCACAACTTGCACAAACAGACAATCTGACTGATGCACCTGTTGTGCGTTTATTACAATCATTGTTTGATGATGCAATCCAGATCAAGGCATCAGATATTCATATTGAACCGGATGAAACTGTACTGCGCATTCGTCAACGTATTGATGGTGTCTTGCAGGAACAGGTAATGAAAGAGAAACGCATCGCAAACGCACTTGTATCAAGATTAAAACTGATGGCAGGTCTGGATATTTCCGAAAAACGTTTACCTCAGGACGGTCGATTTAATATTCGTGTAAAAAACAAAAGCATCGATGTGCGTGTCTCCACCATGCCGGTTCAATATGGTGAATCTGTTGTGATGCGTTTGCTTGATCAATCAGGTGGAACTCTTGATCTTGAACAACTTGGCATGCCTCCTGAATTATTAAAACGCTATCGTACCTTTATTCATCGTCCACATGGCATGGTTCTGGTCACCGGACCAACCGGTAGCGGTAAAACCACAACGCTTTATGCCACACTGAGTGAACTGAATAATCCGGAAACCAAAATAATTACGGTAGAAGACCCTGTTGAATACCGTTTACCACGCATTAACCAGGTGCAGGTTAATACAAAAATTGGTTTAACCTTTGCCAGTGTCCTGCGATCTGCTTTACGTCAGGATCCCGATATTGTGTTGATTGGTGAAATGCGAGATCAGGAAACGGCAGAGATTGGCTTACGTTCAGCAATGACCGGTCACTTTGTATTATCAACACTGCATACCAATGATGCTATCAGTACGGCTAACCGTCTGATTGACATGGGTGCAGAAGGTTATCTGGTTGCAACTGCATTACAGGCAGTGCTTGCCCAGCGACTGGTCAGAAAGATTTGCACAAGCTGTACTGAAACCTGCTCACCTGATCCGCATGAGTCTGCATGGCTACGTTCTTTTGGAGCAGAAAATTTGCTGACTACAGAGTTTAAAAAAGGTATCGGTTGTCCACACTGCAATAATACAGGTTACAGTGGCCGTATCGGTATCTATGAATTACTTGAAATTGATGAAATGCTCGCAGATGCGCTGAGACGCAATGATAGCAGTGACTTTGCACGCTATACTTCAAAGCAACCTGGCTTCAAAACGCTTGCACAAAATGCGCTTGAATATGCTGTTCAGGGTATTACCACTATAGAAGAAGTTATACGCATTGCTGGTGAGCTGGAAAATATTACAGAGAAAGAAGAAGTACAAATTACTGAAGAAAAAACAAATGAGAATAATACTCATACTCCAATAAGACATTAACTATGCCTCAATTTCATTACAAAGGTCGCGCCAACAGAGGTGATGCAATTGAAGGGATCATTGATGCCCCTTCTGCCGATGCTGTTGCCCAGCAATTATTTAATACCGGAATTACACCGATTGAAATTGAAGAGCATCACGAAAAACATGATGACGTACTTGAAGAAATTCAGGCTTATCTGGCAAAAAAACCGGGACTGCCTGAACTCATACTCTTCAGTCGTCAGATGTATACCCTGACAAAGGCTGGCGTACCGCTCTCGCGTGCTGTTGCCGGACTGGCAGAATCCAATGATAACCAGTTTATGTCAAACATATTACGTGATGTTGTTTCTGCACTGGAATCGGGACGCACATTATCATCGTCTCTTAACCAACATTCCGAACTGTTTTCGCATTTGTTCGTCAGTATGGTACAGGTTGGTGAAAACACCGGCCGTCTGGATGAGACTTTTCTGCAATTGTCAAAATATCTTGAACTTGAGAAAGACACGCGAGATCGCATTAAGTCCGCACTCCGTTACCCGATGTTTGTGATGGCTGCTATTACTGCCGCCATGTTTATTATTAACATTGTTGTTATCCCGGAATTCGCAAAAGTTTTTAAAAGCTTTAATGCAGAGCTTCCATGGGCAACAAAATTGTTGCTTGCCACTTCCGATTTTACTTTGACAGCATGGCCATTTCTGCTTGCCGGATTTTTTGCCGCAGTTTTTGGATTAAGAAACTATATCAAGACTGATAATGGACGTTATCAGTGGGACAGGTTAAAACTAAAAATACCCGCAACCGGTGTTGTCATCAAGAAAGCCACTCTTGGTCGCTTTGCACGTTCATTTGCTATCGCCATTCAGTCCGGTGTTCCTATGGTGCAGGCGTTAACAGTGGTTGCACATGCTGTTGATAATGACTATGTCGCAGAACACATTCAGCAAATTCGCAATGGCATTGAGCGCGGTGAAACATTAACGCGCACTGCTTCAGCCACCGGCATGTTTACTCCGCTGGTATTGCAAATGCTGGCGGTGGGCGAAGAAACCGGTGCAATTGATGATTTAATGAATGAAGTGGCCGATTTTTATGAGCGTGAGGTAGAGATTGACCTGAAAAATCTGAGCTCTGCCATTGAACCATTTTTGCTGATTGCTATTGGTGCTATGGTGTTAGTACTGGCGCTTGGTGTATTTTTACCCATGTGGGATCTGTCTGCTGCTGCCAGTGGAAGATAATCAAAAATTGAAACGGCATTTTCAATCAGAAAACCGTGAACTTTGATTTTTTCAAAAATTCTCAACGCTCCGGTGTTGAACTCACCGTCTTTGCCGCTGTTGCAATTATTATTTTCATACTTGCCGTTATTAAAGTTCTTCCCATGTTTGGCAAGGTTGAGAAAACCTATTTTGAAAACACGCTAAAAAATATTCGTTTAGTAATTAATATTCATGCAGGCACCCAGCTTTTAAAAGGCCAGCCTGACCAGTTGATTGACCTTGTTAATGGCAACCCCTTTAGCCTGGTTAACCAAAAGCATCTGCCTGCTACCTACAAGGGTGAGCTGAATTCACCCGATTATCAGAAAATTGATGGCTATAGCTGGTTTTTCGATACATTTGATCATACCCTTGTGTATGTTATTGAAAATCATGACTATTTTTCTTCTCTAGGCATTAAATCCTCAAATATAAAGTTCAAGTTAATTCTTAAGTTTGCCGATAAGGATAAAAACGGCGTATTTAACAAGGGGTTAGACACCATACAGGGTCTGTTGTTAATACCTCAAGACCATATTGAATGGTTAGAAAATTAAACGGTTAAATTGAATTAATTTGCAATAACCCATTGATTACAAACGGATATGGGAAATAAGGAGAAGATTTATGAAAAGGGCTCAATCAGGCTTTACTTTAATCGAGCTAGTCATTGTTATTGTAATATTAGGTTTGCTCGCAGCAACCGCATTACCACGTTTCGCTACAATTAGTGATCAAGCAAGAACTGCTGCTCTTTCCGGTGTTGTTGGTGGTTTCCGTTCTGCCGTGGCTATCACTCATGCACAGTGGTTGGCGGTTGGCGGTACAGGTGCTCAACTTATTACATTACAAGATGGAACAGAAGTTGAAATGAATGCGGCTGGCTGGCCTGTTGTTGATGGAAGTCTGGCTAAGGCTGGAGGTGTTGCGACACAAACCACGGCTGCATTACTGTTTGATTCTATTATGTCCCAACCTTTTAATGGGCTTGGTACTGGCTGGACATCAACTGAAGATCTCACCGCAAATACAGCAACTTACACCCTTGCCGGTAACGGTGGTGGTAATTTTGTATATGATGAAGACGACGGTTCTGTCGTTTGTACAGGGTGTTGATGTTATATCTACATCACATTGAAAAACGGGGTATATAAATACCCCGTTTTTTTTCGACTATAACTATATCGTTATCAATAGTTATTTTCTAATGATTCTCACTAAACGTATGAAGACAAGATTTAATAGGTGTTTCGGCTTCACTATTATCGAACTGGTCATCGTGATAGTGATTATCGGCATTATCACTGCCGTGAGTGCACCACGTTTTTTTACAATGCAAACATTTGACGAGCGTGGCTACTATGATGAAGTTGTTGCCGCTGTTCGTTATGCACACAAGGGGGCACTTTCGACAGGCTGTAATTTTAAGGTAGCCATTACGGCCTCCGGTTATGAAATTACAAAGTATAGTGGTTGTTACACTGGAACATTCCAGCCTATCCAGAATCCGGCAATGGGCACAGCTGGCTACACGGGAACAAAGCCTGGCAGTGTCAGTTCCGGTGCATTAAGCTTTTATTTTGATAATAATGGACAACCCTTCACTCTTGGTGGAGCAGAAATCACCTCTGTCAGCTCTGTCACTATTGGCAGCAGAACCCTGCAGTTGGAACCCTATACCGGATTTGTACACAATTAAATGAACAAGATAAAACTAAACAAAGGGTTTTCTCTGGTTGAACTTGTTATTTCCATTGTGATTATTTCTGTTGCCCTTACCGGCGTGCTGATGATCATGAATCGTACTGCTGTCTCAAGTGCAGATCCCATGATTCGAACACAAGTCACTGCTATTGCCCAAAGCTATCTCGAGGAAATTATGCTTCGTAATTACAGTGATCCTGATGGTAGTGAGGTTGGTGAAAATCGTTCTACTTATGATGATGTCGATGATTATCACAATCTTGCAAATAATGGTTGCCTTACAGCAACTGCGGCATGTCCGATGGGGAGTTGTGCCTGTGATCAAAACGGAAACCCGATTGAACAACTTAAAAATTACGCGGTTCAGGTTACTGTCATAGTGGATAATATGAATTTTTCTGTGCCCACATCAGTACCTGCAAAAAGGATTGATATAACGGTCAGTCATTCCAGCGGTATTTCCACCTCACTGACTTCATACCGTGCAGATAGATAGGTTTATGAAAATTACAGCTCAACAATCCGGGTTCACAATTATCGAGATGGTTATTGTCATTGTTGTTGGCGGCATCATTGCCAGTATCATTGCACAGTTTATTACCCGGCCCATGGAAGGATATGTTGCGCAAGGGCGACGTTCGGAACTTGTCGATATTGCTGAAACTGCGCTGAATCATATTACACGTGATGTACGACAGGCTTTACCAAATAGTGTCCGTATCGCGTGCGGTGGTCAATGTCTGGAAATTCTGCATACACTGGATGGCGGTCGTTACCGCTTAAAACCGCCTGGCAACCAGCTTAAATTTACCGGCTCGGATACATTATTTGATTCGCTTGGACCGCTGAATAGTCGTGCT
This sequence comes from Gammaproteobacteria bacterium, assembly GCA_029882995.1. GTDB lineage: Bacteria > Pseudomonadota > Gammaproteobacteria > DAOVJZ01 > DAOVJZ01 > DAOVJZ01. Next base: position 7,248 of record JAOUJV010000063.1, read on the forward strand.
TTAATAATCAATAATATCGCCTCCACTGGCAATAGTTGCTTTAATACCAGCCCACATCGATGGTGTGTATCAATATTTAATACGGGCAATGCAACTGCCAATTCCTACAACAGGGATAATATGGTGACGCTTACCTCTTTGGTAACCGCATCAGATGGTATTTCAGATCTTATCGGATTTGATAACACAGAATTCAGTACCGGAAATACATTTCCATATGAATCACCGAATCAGCGTTTTTATGTGGTTGATACACCCATCTCGTTTATTTGTTCCGCAGGAGAAATTAATCGCTATCATGATTATGCCATCACCGCCGCCCAGCCTGTCGCCAGCCCGGGTGGAAAAACCGGACTATTGGCAAATAATGTAACAGCATGTAATTTTTCATATCAGTCCAATACTGCTACACGTAGCGGTTTGCTTACAGCCAGTATCACTGTTTCCGATTCAGGTGAATCAATCACCTTGTTACAGCAGGCGCACATAGTGAATCAGCCATGAACAGTATAAAAAAACAAAAAGGCATTTCCATTGTCAGTGCTATTTTTATTATTACCGTTCTGGCAATGATGGGTGCTTATATGTTGAAACTCAGTGCTGTTCAGCATTTATCAACCGGGCTATCAGCGCAAGGTATACGTGCACATTTTGCTGCTGTCAGCGGCCTTGAGTGGGCAACTTGGCTAGCAACAAACACGCAGGTGGATCATGATTCTATTTGCGGCAATCCTCAAATGACGACAACGTTTCAATTAACATCCGGAACACTCGCCGGTTTTAACATAACCGTGACATGTAACAATCATGGTGGATTTCAGGAAGCCAGTAATAACTATGAAGTCGATTTTATTACAGTTGAAGCGAGTAAAGGTGTTGGTAATGATTATGTTTATCGCAAAATCACCGCCACTGTTACAACCGGGGGTGTATTGTAATCACGCCGCATCACTGCTGTGTTTCTCTTCCATTCCCAACTCCTTTATCTTGCGTGTTAATGTATTACGGCCCCAGCCCAGTAATTTGGCGGCGTCCTGACGACGACCTCCCGTATGTTTTAGTGCCGTTTCAATCATGATTCTTTCAAAGCCGGGCGTTGCCTCTTTCAGAATACCGGGTTCACCTTTTGAAATACGGTAATCCACCCAGCGACGCAATGCATTTTGCCAATCCAGTGTATTTGCTTCCTGTGCAGAGCCTGTTTTCAACTCCGGTGGCAAATCATTAATCGTTATCGTTTGTCCCGAAGACATAACCGTCAACCAGCGGCACAGATTTTCCAGCTGTCTTACATTGCCAGGCCAATTCAGGCTCGACAGATATTTCTCTGTTTCAGCATTCACTTTTTTTGCTTCAACATTCAGTTCTTCCGCCGCTTGATACAGGAAATGTTTTAACAATAACGGAATATCCTCTTTTCGCTCGCGCAAGGACGGAATATGGACTCGAATTACATTTAACCGATGGAAAAGATCCTCACGAAAACTACCATCAGCAACCCTGCTTTCCAGATTCTGGTGTGTCGCTGCAATAATTCTCACATCAACCTTGACCGGTGCATGACCGCCCACGCGATAGAATTCTCCATCGGCCAGAACGCGCAGCAGACGTGTTTGTAAATCTGCCGGCATATCCCCGATTTCATCCAGAAACAATGTGCCACCATCAGCTTGTTCAAAACGTCCCTTGCGTTGTGACTGTGCACCGGTAAATGCCCCTTTTTCATGTCCGAACAACTCTGATTCGAGCAATTCTCTTGGAATAGCTGCTGTGTTTAATGCAATAAACGGTTTGCCCGCCCGTGGGCTATGTTTGTGCAAGGCATCGGCAACCAGTTCCTTGCCTGTTCCTGATTCACCATTTATCAGTACTGTAATATTTGATTTTGACAAACGGCCGATTGCACGAAAAACTTCCTGCATCGCAGGTGCTTCTCCAATAATTTCCGGTGCCGCTGAACTCATGTTTTCAGTTGATTCACTCGACACACGGGAATGTTCAACTGCTCGCCTGACTAATGCAATCGCCTCATCCACATCAAAAGGTTTTGGTAAATATTCAAATGCACCGCCCTGATATGCGGAAACCGCACTGTCGAGATCAGAATGTGCTGTCATAATAATGACCGGTAAGTCAGGAAACTGGTTATTGATTTGTGAAAGCAGTTCCAGACCATCGATACCAGGCATCCGAATATCTGTCACAATCGCATCAGGTAATTCACGGCTCAAACGATCCATAACACCGCTGGCAGATTCAAACGTTACCACATCCATATTCGCTTTTTTTAATGCGCGCTCCAGTACCCAGCGAATTGAACGATCATCATCAATCACCCAGATATTTTCTCTGTCAGTCATCATCCGTTACCTCCATGGGCAGGACGATAGAAAATCTTGTCTCACCCTCTTTGCTGTCACACTCAATAATCCCGCCATGATTATTAATAATGGATTGTGCAATTGATAAACCCAACCCTGTACCTTCTGCACGCCCGGTTACCATGGGATAAAATATTTTTTCCAGCATGTCTGCCGGAATACCCGGACCATTATCAATAACATCTATTCTTGCTACCAGTTTGTGTTGCTTTGAACCTATGGTGTAATAACGCCCAATGCGGGTTTTTAAAATAATTTTGCCTTTACCATTCGTTGCCTGTACTGCATTACGCACAATATTCAGGATTGCCTGAATTAGTTGATCCTGATCGATATATAACTCGGGAATACTGGGATCATAATCAAATTTAATTGTGACACCTGTGCTTTCTACGCTAACCAGTTTACGAACATGATGCAGTAGTTCGTGGATATTGATGTATTTCTTTTTTGGTATTTTGTTTGGCCCAAGAATTCTGGAAAGCAATTTCTGCAATCGATCTGCTTCTTCTATAATAATACCGGTATATTCACGCAAACCTTTGTCGCTTAATTCTTTCTCCAGTAACTGTGCTGCTCCGCGTAATCCACCCAGTGGATTATTTATTTCGTGTGCCAGACCACGCATTACTGTTTTTGTTAAATGATGCTGGGTAATTAATGCTTCTTCGCGTGAAATTCGTTTATGTCTTTCAAGAGAATTGATTTCAACCAGCATGCTGAGTTTTGCACCGGGCTCAAACAAGGGGGTAAAAGTGCAATCAATCGTCAGCTTTTTACCTTCTGGTAAATCAAGCTGTTGTTCCCGCTCCGTGTACTGTGCTCCGTGTTTGACTGCGCGGGTAAAAGAGGCCATCAATTCACTGGAGCCAGCAAGTAAGTGCTCAGCACTTGTGCCAAGAATCCGTTTTTGGCTAACCTGAAAAATGACTTCCGCCGCCGGATTCATGTATACCAGTTGTTGGCTATGATCAAACACGAGCACCGCCGTACTCATGTTATCGAGAGCCTGCTGGTCATAATTAATGCCCGAAATCATCTGCTTCTCCGCATACATGCCACTCATATTGCAATATCCAGTCCAGAGTGCTGTGTTGGTGCAAAAAAATTACAAATATCAATAAAAACAATTGGATATGAAGATTACTGTTCTTTAAAATGTGATAAACATACAGTAATTATGTTCCAATTGAGCTATTTTGATGCCTGATATGCACCATTATGGTGCGTTATTGGGGGGTTTTCAATCTGGTGGGTTTATTCTGTCTTTTTCTGTGCCTCCTTTTTCTTTTGTTCATTGCGTTGCTCCTGAATGATTTTGGAAAATTTATGCACATGGAACTGGCTTTCTGTACTTTCAGCCAGTGTTTTATTGTTCATATCCAGAATAATGGCTTTCAGGATATGTGTCCCTCGATCCAGGCTGGTAAGACCGAAACTGGTAGCCGTTCCCGCATCAGCATATGGCTGGCCGTCCAACAAAAGCTGTAACCGGTGACCCATACCTGTACGTAACGCCGGTTTAATGGAAACCGACACCGTGACACGACCGGTGTTGTCCCTGATTGTGCTGTCATGAGCCGGTGTTGAAATTGAGACAGCATCATATCCTGCTTGATCTACCTCTTTCTTTGGCGGTGTGTACCTGAACGTGCGTTGCGTCGGGCTGGGAGTATAGGTTTGTGTTGGTGGCAATATCATTTTTTTACCGCCTTCACATGCCCTATCTGAATAATAGGTTTTACCTTCATCATCAGTACAACGATAAACATCATTGGCAAAAACCAGGCTGGGCAAACAAATCATAAGAGCTAGATAGTTTTTCATACCAATAGCATAGTTAATTTTATTGTGTGTACAATTCTGTTTAAAAAAAAACGCCCCGATTAAGGGGCGTTTTTCTTGTTGATATAACTATCGATTACAAACTGTAATACAAATCAAACTCAACCGGATGTGTTGTCATACGTAAAGTAGTGACTTCTTCCATCTTCAGTTTGATATAACCATCAATCATGTCATCAGTGAATACTCCACCTGCTGTCAGGAACTTGCGATCTGCATCCAGTGCATCCAGTGCCTGATCAAGAGAATGACATACTTTCGGGATCTTCTTCTCTTCTTCCGGTGGTAAATCATATAGATCCTTGTCCATTGCATCACCTGGATTGATCTTGTTCTTGATGCCATCAAGTCCTGCCATCATCAAGGCTGAAAATGCCAGATATGGGTTTGCAGTTGGATCAGGGAAACGTACTTCTACACGACGACCCTTTGGATTTGGAACGTGCGGAATTCGAATAGAAGCAGAACGGTTACGAGCTGAATATGCCAGCATAACTGGTGCTTCAAAGCCAGGTACCAGGCGCTTGTAACTATTGGTGCTCGCATTTGTAAAGGCATTCAATGCTCGCGCATGTTTGAAAATACCACCGATGTAATAAAGTGCTTCCTGTGACAGGCCACCATACTTGTTACCGGCAAAGATATTTTTGCCCGCTTTTGAAAGTGACATATGAACATGCATACCGCTACCGTTATCACCAACTAATGGTTTTGGCATAAACGTTGCTGTTTTGCCATAGGCATGTGCCACATTCTGCACAACATATTTCAGGATCTGTACTTCATCCGCCTTGCGCACCAGTGTATTGGCACCAGTGCC
>JAOUJV010000153.1 GCA_029882995.1 Gammaproteobacteria bacterium
AGTAAAGATCAGTGCCGTCCTTGAAAATGACATAAACATAGGAGTCACCAAAAAATGAATAACCGCGCACGTTCACGGCACCCGGCACGGACAACATTGCTGTCGTCAATGGATAGGTAACCTGATCTTCAACCACCTTGGGCGCCTGACCGGGATAACTGGTTTTGATAATCACCTGTACATCCGACAAATCCGGGATCGCATCCAGCGGCGTATTTTTAACTGCATATAATCCGGATGCAGAAAGCAATACTGTCATTAACAAGACCAGAAAACGGTTTTGCAATGACCATGTAATAATATGCCTGATCATTAGTGCGCCCCTTCCATTTTCCAGATACGTTTGACGATATAACTGCCTTCCATTTCAGAAAGCTCAAACATGACAGCATCACCTTCTTTTAATCCTTCCAGTGAGGCTTCTTTACCCAGCTGAAAATCCATGGTCATGGATGGCCAGCCAAGTTCACTGATGGGATCATGCGTCATGTTGACCTTGCCGGATTCCGGCATGAGTTTCTTGAGCACACCATGAGCAGAAACTGCTTTTTCAACCGGCGCCTTCATGTCCATGTCCATTTTCCAGATGCGCTTGATCAGGAATCCTTCCGGCATTTGCATTAACTCAAACATTACCATGTCACCTTCCTTCAATCCGTCAATAGACGCCTGAGTCGACAGATCAAAATCCATGGTCATGGATGGCCATTCAAGTTCCGGAATCGGATCATGCGTCAGGTTTACCTTGTCTTCTTGCGGCTTGAGCTTTTCGATCACACCATGACCTGTAATAACTTTGTTACCATCTTGTGACTGCATCTGCTGACTGGATTGCATGCGTTTGAGACTTGCCTTCAGGCTTGCTTCGGAATCAATCAGGAACTGACCGGAAGTCACCACACTTTCACCTTCGTGCAAACCGGCTGTAATCTCGATAGAGTCACCTGACTCTATCCCTACCTTGACATCACGCGCCTCGTATTTGCCCTCACCGGCATCCAGAATGACGCGTGTTTTTTGTCCGGTGCGAATCAAGGCCTCACGCGGGATATACAACAGGTCTTTTTTGGCGCCGCCGTAAATGGTGACATCTGCATACATGTTCGGCTTCAGTATGTTTTTATTATTTGGAAAACGTAGTCTGACTTTTAATGTGCGTGTCTTTGGATTCAGGGCCGGATAAACATAATCAACCTCGCCTTCCATTTGCATATCGGGTAAATATTTCAGATAGACTTCTGCCGTCTGTCCCTTTTTCACCCAGCCTGTCTGGCTTTCAAATACCTCGGCCATAATCCACACAGAAGACAGATCAGCCAGCATCATAATCTCGGTAGCCGGTTTGATATACATGCCTTCCCTGATCCTGAGTTCGGTAATCACACCGTCCTGAGGTGCATAAAACTTTAACAGGCGTTGTACCTTGCGGGTGCGGGAAAGCTCATCGATTTGATTAGATGAAATACCCAGTGCCAGCAGGCGATCACGCGAGGCATTGCGTAAATTGACACTGCCTATTTTGAGTGATTGTATAAACTCTTCCTGCGCATTAACCAGTGTCGGTGAATACAGCTGAAATAAAACATCGCCCTTACTTACCTGTTCACCTTCGGACTTTACATTCAGTTTTTCAATCCAGCCATCGGTGCGCAAGTGAATATGGCTTATCCGATCCTCGTCATAACCAACATAACCTACGGTATCAATGCGACGCCACAAACGGCCATATTTTACTTTTGATGTACGCACACCCAGATTCTGTACAACAGATGGAGAAATCTTTACCGCATCACCGTCATCTCCCTCTTCATACACCGGTATCAGGTCCATACCCATTGGTGATTTTCCGGGTTCATCACGACGATAATTGGGATCCATCGGTGCTACCCAGTACATTATTTTTTTCTCTCTGGATTCCGTTGACTGGTTGTCCATGGATGCTTCTGTCATTGACCCCTGATCATTATTGCAGGCTGACAAGACAAACAGGGTCATCATTAACACTGTTATTATTTTCGTTTTCATTTTGTTTCTCCTGTAAGGTACAGCAAGTCTGCCTGTGCCTTGGCGTAATCTACTTGTACACGAAGTGCATTTAATCTGGTTTCAAGCTGGGTGATCTGTGCGCGCATGAGTGTTGCAAAATCGGTCTCGTCACTCTGATAGGCATTCAGTGCGGCACTGGCATTGGCATCTGCCTGTGGCACCAGCAGTTTTTTGAAATGTGTTTTTCGTTCCGCCAGTCTCTGCTCCATGACCATGACCAGATCCATTTCGGTAGCCAGATTCAACCGGACATCATCACGTTCATACATGACGGCGGCCAGTTCATGCTGGCTTGCCGACAGTTGTTTGTCCTGTCGTTTACTGGTGAATAAGGGCAAATCAAAAATCAGCATGGCGCTGGCAAGATCGGCACGTTCGGTACCATTGGCGTTGTTGCCATCACGCATGCCATAGGTCAGATCAATCATCCAGGCGGGTTTGTAGGATTCACGCGCCAGATCAACACCCGCCTGCCGTGCATTGACAAGTGCATTACGCATTTGCAGTTTTGGATGTTGCTCAAGAATATTATTCAGTGCGTTCCTGTCTGTTGCCACTGAAAAGGTCGGCAGTTCCTTTGGCAATGAACCTGATGCCTTATTGCCTACCCAACGCGATAGTCTTGCACGCGCCTTTTCTTCTTCCTGCTTTATTTTTACCTTTCTGTCGTCCAGTAGACCCAGTTCCAGTGCAGCACGAATAACATCCTGCTGGTTACGCTTGCCTGTTGAGTAATGTGATTCGGTAATAGAAACAAGTTGATTGAACAGTGATCTGGTTTCATTCACTACTGTTAATGCATTTGACCAGTAATATGCTTCCAGCCAGTTTTTTCGTACATCACGTAATACTTCCAGTTGACGGTCTGTTCCACGATAACGAACACCTTCGGATAAGATTGAGGTCTGGCGTGATTTAATGGCGAGTGTATCACCGCGCGGAATCGCCTGCTGGATACCAACCTGAACCTGTGTCATGGGTTCCTGTTCACGCTTAAAGGTATCTGTCGG
>JAOUJV010000154.1 GCA_029882995.1 Gammaproteobacteria bacterium
AGCATTCCAGATTCTGTAATGGTGTAAATATGATTACAGGGTTAACAATAAAAGATCATATCCGTGAGGGTTGGCTGTTTAACAAACGGGTTATTACCGCGCTTGTCTTCTGTATTTTTCTGCTCTGTATCATCTTGATGAGATTGTTTTATCTGCAAGTATTGAGTCACGAACATTTTGATATGTTATCACATAATAACCGGGTCAATATTTTTCCGTTACCTCCTACGCGCGGACTAATACATGATCGTAACGGCCATATTCTGGCTCAGAACATGCCTACCTACAGTCTGGAAATTGTTTCTGAACGCATTGAGAATCAGAACAAAACAATTGAAGAACTGCAAAAGATAATCGCTATTGATGAGGAGGACATGAATCGTTTCAAAAAACTCCTCAAGAAAAGACGTCCCTATGAAAGTGTTCCTATCAGACATCAATTAACGGAAGAAGAAGTTGCCCGTTTCTCGGTTGATCGATATCGTTTTCCGGGAGTTGAAATTGAAGCACGTTTATCGCGTCATTACCCAATGGGAAAACTGGCATCTCATGCAATCGGTTATGTTGGTCGTATTGATGAAAAGGATATCCAGCAACTGGATGAATCAAAATACAGGGGAACAACCCATACCGGGAAAATTGGTCTTGAAAAATCCTATGAAGATATCCTGCACGGTATAGTCGGGTTACAACAGGCTGAAACCAATGCACAGGGCAGGATCTTGCGTGTACTGGAAAAAACACTACCACGCTCGGGCAATAATCTTTTTCTTCATCTTGATATGCGTATGCAGTTGGTGGCTGAAAAAGAGTTCGGTGATCGACGTGGTTCCCTGATCGCCATTGATACCCGTAATGGAGGCATTCTCACGATGGTCAGTATGCCAGGCTATGATCCCAATCTGTTCGTAAACGGAATTGACAACAAGACTTATAACGCACTGTCACGATCGCCCGACAAACCATTATTTAACCGTGCCTTACGCGGACAATACCCACCTGGTTCGACTATTAAACCTTTTCTGGGTCTGGCTGGGCTTAAATATAATGAGGCCAACACAGAACGAAAAGTCTATTGTCCCGGCTGGTACAAACTGAAAGACGGAGATGATCGTAAATACCGTGACTGGAAACGTGAAGGTCATGGTCATATGGATTTGTCTGGCGCCATCATGCATTCATGTGATGTTTTCTTTTACGATCTGGCCGTTAATCTCGGAATTGATCGTATTCACGAATTTATGAGTCTGTTCGGACTCGGCAAAAAAACCGGCATTGATATCGGCGGTGAACTTTCCGGCTTGTTACCATCAAGGGAATGGAAACGCCGTGCTCATAACGATAACTGGTATCGAGGAGAAACGGTCATTACCGGTATTGGACAGGGTTTTAACCTGACGACACCACTGCAACTGGTACAGGCGACTACCATTCTTGCCAACCGTGGAAAAATACTTCCTCCACGCATGGTGTACTCTATACAGGAACCTGATAACAATGAAGTACATCTGCTCGAAAACAAGCCTGTTGATTATGTTGAGATTGAAAACCGTTATTACTGGGATACCATTATTGATGCCATGGTCAAGGTAACCAGAACACCGGGAGGAACAGCTTACGGTAGCAGTCACACCGCTCCCTATGTTATTGCCGGAAAAACAGGTACTGCTCAGGTGTTCAGTCTGAAACAGGATGAGGAATACGAAGCAGAAAAACTGACGGAAAAATTGCGTGACCATGCACTATTTATTTCATTTGCCCCTGCAAAAAACCCACGTATTGCAATAGCTCTCATTGTAGAAAATGCCGGTGGTGGTGGTGCTAATGCAGCACCCATCGCACGTAAGGTAATGGATGTGTATTTCAAGAATCTGGAGACAGGTAAATAACAAATGGATAATCTGGGCACAATTGGCGGCAGGGCTCCTCGTGAACATGACGGTATTTACCGTTTTATCGTTCGCACATTACATATAGATATTCCATTACTTATTGCACTTATCGTGTTAAGCATAATTGGGTTAATTACTCTCTATAGCGCCAGTAATCACTCAATGGATGTGGTAAATCGACAAATCGTATTCATGCTTATCGGTTTTGGTGCCATGTTTGTTTTTGCCCAGATCCCGCCGCACACACTCAGATTCTGGGCGCCCTGGCTGTTCGGTATCGGTATCATAATGCTGGTTGCCGTTTTTTTCTTTGGCTCGGTAGGTAAAGGTGCACAACGCTGGCTGGATCTGGGTTTTGTACGCTTTCAACCTTCTGAAAGCCTGAAAATCGGCCTGCCAATGATGCTGGCATGGTTTCTGGCGGAAGCCCAATTACCTCCTTCACCAAAACATTTATTAATCTCTGCTTTTTTAATTGCCCTGCCGGTCGGCCTGATTGTGATCCAGCCAGACTTAGGTACATCCCTATTGATTGGCAGTACCGGTGTTATTGTTTTGTTACTCGCTGGTATCAGTTGGATGCTGGTTGGAATATTTATTTTTATTGGCGCAGCCAGCGCACCTTTGCTTTGGTATTTACTGCATGATTATCAACGCCAACGCATACTGACATTTTTGAATCCGGAAAATGATCCACTGGGTGCCGGTTATCATATTATCCAATCCAAGATTGCAATTGGTTCCGGCGGTCTGTACGGAAAAGGCTGGCTGAACGGCTCACAATCACATCTGGAATTCCTGCCGGAACGCTCAACCGATTTTATTTTTGCCGTATTTAGTGAAGAGTTCGGATTTATCGGTATTCTGGTTTTAATGGCAATGTATATGTTTATTGTTATTCGAGGACTCTTTATTGCCTCTCAGGCACAGGACACATTCAGCCGCCTGTTATCCGGTAGTCTGATTTTGACCTTTTTTGTTTATATCTTTGTTAACACAGGCATGGTGATGGGTTTATTACCTGTTGTTGGCTTGCCATTACCCATGCTTAGTCTGGGGGGAACATCTCTCGTGACTCTTATGGCAGGATTTGGCATTATAATGTCTGTGCACACTCACCGTAAATTGTATTCCACATAACAGGAGTTGTAATGGAAGC
>JAOUJV010000064.1 GCA_029882995.1 Gammaproteobacteria bacterium
TATCACCAACTAATGGTTTTGGCATAAACGTTGCTGTTTTGCCATAGGCATGTGCCACATTCTGCACAACATATTTCAGGATCTGTACTTCATCCGCCTTGCGCACCAGTGTATTGGCACCAGTGCCAATTTCACACTGTCCGGCTGTAGCCACTTCATGATGATGTACTTCGACTACCAAGCCCATTTCTTCCATCGCCAGACACATTGATGCGCGAATGTCATGTAATGAGTCAACTGGAGGAACCGGGAAATAACCGCCTTTAACGCCGGGACGGTGACCAATATTGCCATCTTCATAAACACGTTCTGAACTCCATGATGCTTCATCAGAATCTACTTTATAAAAAGCACCGCTGATATCTACACCCCAGCGTACGTCATCAAGAATAAAGAATTCCGGTTCTGGACCAAATAAGGCACCGTCGGCAATTTTGGTGGACTTTAAATAAGCTTCTGCACGTCTGGCGATAGAACGTGGGTCACGCTCATAACCTTTCATTGTGTTTGGTTCAAGGATATCGCATCGAATATTTATTGATGCTTCATCTGAAAATGGATCCAGCACAGCAGTTGATGTATCTGGCATCAATACCATGTCTGATTCATTAATTCCTTTCCAGCCAGCGATTGATGAACCATCAAACATTTTGCCTTCTTTAAAAAAGCCGGCATCAATCTGGCTAATAGGCAACGAAACATGCTGTTCCTTACCACGGGTATCTGTAAAACGCAGATCAACAAATTTGATCTTGTTGTCTTTTATCATCTTCTGAACGCTAGCTGCAGACATAATTTAATTCTCCAAAAAAAGTAGTAATTACTGAAACTTGCTTTGTTCTTTAAAGCATTGCACGCATATAGCACTATTTGTGCCATATTCTAACTAATTGATTTCTATAAAATATAATTCCATCACATGGACAAATGACTTAAAAAACGCACCATTATGGTGCGTGCAATTGGTCATATGCACTATTATGGTGCTTAATGAAACTGTACTTTTACTTCTGATATTTCAGTGAGTTTCCTGGTCGCCATGGAAAATGCCTGACTAACTTCACTGGCACTGGCGCCAGCATCCAGAACACTTATGGGCAACAGTACAATGACATGAATTTTGCCGTCCAGATAGTGGAGAGTAATGTCCTCGATCTTGGACACATGATCAAGTCCTTGCCAGCATTTATTTAACCCTTCTATGAGCTGTTCTCTTAACGGAAGCTGGCAGCATGGTGTTGCCACTTCATCATCTTCCGGATCAATGTGCACCATGACATCGGTTACTTCATCAATATCATTCAACAAAGCACTTCTTACCTTTTCACTTATCTGATGACCTTCCGAGACACTGATATATGGTGCAACCTGAACATGTACATCAACTAATGCACTATGCCCCATTCGCCGTGTCCGCAACATATGTAATGCCTTTACATCCTTGATGGAATTTATTACATCACGAATCTCTTCCACGCGTTCCGGATCAAGTGCAGTATCAACCAGTTCCTGTACACTGTTCCACACCAGATCCCAGCCTATCTTGACGATCATTAATGCAACACCAATGGCGGCAAGTGCATCCAGATATTCAAAACCGAACATGCTACCGATGACACCGATAAATACAATAATGGATGAAATTGCATCAGAACGACTATGCCATGCATTGGCACGCAATAAATTAGACTTCAATTTATTTGCCACCTTCATGGTGTACTGATAAATCACTTCCTTGGATATGATTGAAATGAAGGCAACAACTAATGCCATCCAGCCCGGATGCATGAGCAGTTCCGGTTGAAACAACCGATGTGCTGCGTCATAACCAATACCACCAGCAACAGCAATCAGTGCCATACCCAGTGCAACAGTCATAATGGTTTCAATACGACCATGTCCATAAGGATGATCTTCATCAGCCTCACGGCTGCCGTGTTTGGCGGCATATAACACCATGAAGTCTGTCACCAAATCTGATAAGGAATGAATTCCGTCCGCTATCAATGCCTGCGAAGAACCAACAAAGCCGGCAACAATCTTTATAATACCCAAAAAACCATCAACAACTGAACCTATCAGCGTTATATTTCTGATTTCTGTATAGCGTTCTTCCGCAGCTGTTGAATGTTTATGCATTTGCTTCACCCACTTCTATAATCACGACCAGTTCATCCTTTTTCTGTTTAATTTCCAATATACTGTGTCCGTGTACACGACACCATGCAGGTATATCATGCGCTGCTCCTGGATCAGTACATACCACCTCGAGTACATCACCTTGCGGTAAATCTGCAATCGCGTTTTGTGCCCTGATTACCGGCATTGGACACAATAAACCACGTGCATCAAGATTATGTTTTGCCATTAATTACACATGCCATTTTTCAGGGATTGATTCCATTGCAATAGGTTTGACTACCATGCTTGTCGTCACTCCTCCCTGATCGGTCATCTCAATAGTAACTTCATCTGCATCACGACCCTGACTGTAACGTGCCAGAATTTGTGCTGCTAACTCAAGATCCTTTTTTTCAGGCGTGCCATCTACAAGTAATAACGGCCCTCTATGGCTGACTGTATGCATATTTATAAATTGCTTTTTATAGCCAGACAGAAAATTATTTTCGCCTTCCTCTCGCCCAATAATCAATTTAAAATTCTCAGCCGGACGAATATGTCTGCCTACCTTGAGCAACATGACATCATCCAGTTCATAATTTCTGTCACCACGCGCTTTCCACAAATCAGTTAATTTCGCAGAATAACTCGCATCTGTCAGAAAACAGCAACCGCCTGCAGGTTGTGCGTAATCAGTAAACCCGAATTTTTGTGCCAATGCCATTTGTGGCTTGCGTGAACGTCCTGAAAAATCATACATATTCTCACGCTTGATCCAGCCTTCACGCTCAGGCTTTGTTTCCGGCAATAATTTTGCACACAAAGGCCTTAATAATAAATCATCTGCACCGGATTCTTTTGCAACTACTGGCATGGTGTCCTTGCGCTGTGACATAGGTCGCTGACCCATCACTTCACCGGTAATAATAAAATCAAACCCTTTTTTCTGTATCCACTCGACTGCCTTGTGCACCATAAATTTTTTACAGTCCAGACATGGGTTCAGGTTTGCACCATAACCATATTTTGGATTTAATAAAATATCCTTGTATTCTTCAATTACATCAATAATGTGTAGTTTTATACCTAACTGCTCAGCTACCCATAATGCATTATTACGTTTTGGTTTGACACGATCCTTTTTCCGAATTGCATGCGTGTGTCCTTCTACACAGAAGCCGGTAAAGAAATTAATCCCTTCTACATGAATACCCTGTTCCTGTATTACCTTGACTGCCAGCATGGAATCAAGGCCACCGGAAACAAGTGCGACCGCTTTGTGTTGTTGAGTCATGTAATGAGAGCCAGAAAGGTTATTCAGGAATGCGTGGAGATTATATCAAATACTCAAGCATGAATGATCAGAAAAACGGATCATTCATGCCATAAATCAGTGTGATATTTTTATTGATCTGGAAATAAATACGGGATTGCCTGTCTTTTCATGCATTATCTTGCCGGCAAAACGACTACCGGTTTTCTCCCACAGATCATAAGCCAAAATAGGCTCAAGCTGCTGCTCCTTATCCATTGCCCTGATAGCGTGCAGTACGTCCATTAAATGAATAAAACCCTGAGCAATTTGCTGATAAAGGAGAGCAACACTGTGTTGCATGACTTCAGACAACTGGTGATAGGCTGTGCGCCCCATTCCGACATAATAATCTATTGATACGCGTTTTCGTCTGGCATGCGCCGGGAAAAGACCTGAATACAACAGGCATTGATCACCGACATCACGTAACTGATCATAGCGCTGTGAGCCTGTGCTATTTAGTGACTCCAGATAATCCAGTGCCATAACCCGTTCTGCCATTTCAGGGCGAGAGGTAAAACGCATTAACAGAAAAACCAGATAACTTTCCATATCCTGGTCGAGTCTACAATCAGCCACCAGTGCCGCTTCACTGACCAGTGCCTGCCACTGTGCTTCCGGTGTTGGGTGTAACACAAGCTGAGTCATTTCGATTCTCCTTGCTCCCTATATATCCAGATCAGCGACCAATCGGAATAATGACTTGAATAATATAATTAACTTATTGAAATAATTAATAAAATTATCAATATTATGTTATTTTAGTTAGGGAAATTCCGTTTTATATATAAGGTCACACATACCAATAGCATAACGCTCGCGCTATACTTGCGAGCTTCGATAAATCGTATTTTTTTGTATTGAATTCAAAGAGCTCCTCAACAGATATGAACACTCCAGATGTTTCGACATTTCAGGGATTGATACTTGCCTTGCAGAATTACTGGGCGGCACAAGGCTGTGTCCTGTTGCAACCTTATGACATGGAAATGGGTGCCGGGACATTTCATCCTGCTACCTTTTTGCGTGCCATCGGCCCAGAGCCATGGAGCTCGGCGTATGTGCAACCCTCACGTCGTCCAACTGATGGTCGTTATGGTGATAACCCAAACCGTTTACAGCACTATTATCAGTTTCAGGTTGTGATCAAACCATCACCACTGGATATTCAGGAATTGTATCTGGGTTCACTCAAAATGCTCGGACTTGATCCATTGATACACGATATCCGTTTTGTTGAAGATAACTGGGAATCGCCCACACTCGGCGCCTGGGGCCTGGGTTGGGAAGTATGGCTTAATGGTATGGAAGTCACGCAATTTACCTACTTCCAACAGGTAGGCGGTCTTGACTGTAAACCGGTCACTGGTGAAATCACTTATGGCCTTGAGCGTATCGCCATGTATTTACAAGATGTAGAAAGTGTTTTTGATCTGGTCTGGACAGATGGTCCGTTAGGAAAGGTAACTTATGGTGATGTGTTCCATCAAAACGAAGTAGAGCAATCAACATATAACTTTGAAATTGCCAATGTTGATGAATTATTTAAAAACTTTGATCTTTGTGAAGCAGAATCAAGAAAACTGATTGATGCAGGTTTACCTTTACCTGCTTATGAACAGGTCTTACACGCATCGCATGCATTTAATTTACTTGATGCGCGTCACGCTATTTCCGTCACTGAACGCCAACGATTTATTTTACGTGTTCGTGAGTTATCCCGTGCCGTTGCCGAAGCCTATTTCAATGCGCGCGAATCTCTTGGCTTTCCTATGTTAGCGGAGTCAAAACGATGAGTACGCGTGATTTGTTAATCGAAATTGGTACCGAAGAACTGCCCCCAAAGTCATTACTAAAATTATCGACTGCCTTTCTGGAAGGGATTAAAACCGGAATTGATAAAACAGGCCTGAAGTATCAGGAAATCAAACCATATGCTTCACCACGTCGTTTAGCTGTTTTAATTACTGCTCTTGATGAAAAACAGCCGGATAAAGAAGTGGAACGCCGTGGGCCAGCTGTAAACGCTGCTTTTGGTGACGATGGATGCCCAACACCCGCTGCAAGCGGTTTTGCCTCATCGTGTGGTGTACAGGTTGATGATCTTGAAAAACTTGAAACGCCAAAAGGTGCATGGCTTGTATTTCGAAGCCACCAAAAAGGACAGTCAGCACAATCTTTAATACCGGACATTATTACAAATGCACTGGATAAATTGCCTATTCCCAAACGTATGCGATGGGGAAATCTGGATGCACAATTTGTGCGGCCGGTACATTGGGCTGTTTTATTATTTGGTGATGAAATCATTAATACAGAGATACTGAGTGTTAAAAGCGGTCGCGAAACACGTGGACATCGCTTTCATCACCCGGAACCGATTCATATTACCAGCCCTGCTGAATATGAAGTGCTGCTTGAAAGTGAAGGCAAGGTCATTGCTGATTTTGCAAGGCGCCGTAAAACCATTCATGCACAAATAGAAGAGGCAGCAAACAAGGTGAATGGCAAGGCTGTTATTGATGATAATCTGCTTGACGAAGTCACTTCCATGATTGAATGGCCTGTTGCAGTACTGGGTAACTTTGATAAACGTTATCTGGATGTGCCTGCAGAAGCACTGGTTTCAACTATGAAAGCGAATCAGAAATATTTTCATCTGGTAGACAAAAATAATAATTTACTACCGCATTTTATTACTATCAGTAATATTGAAAGCAAGGATATTAATCAGATTAAAGAAGGCAACGAACGTGTTATAAGGCCGCGTTTTGCGGATGCCGAATTTTTCTGGAATCAGGATCGTAAAAACAAACTGTCTAAAAAAATTGATTCTCTTAAAACTGTTGTGTTTCAGAAACAACTGGGCACACTCCATGATAAATCAAAACGGGTCATTACAGTTTCTGCTGAAATCGCAAAACAACTGGGCGGCAATGAACAACAGGCAGTGCGTGCAGCCGAATTATGCAAATGTGATTTGATGACCGAGATGGTGTGTGAGTTTCCTGAACTACAGGGCATTATGGGACGTTATTATGCATCCCATGATGGTGAGCAATCCGATGTTGCTACCGCTCTGGATGATTATTATAAACCACGTTTTGCCGGTGACAGCCTTCCAGATAATCCTATTTCACAATCACTCGCTATTGCTGACCGTATTGACACCTTGGTTGGGATATTTGCCATTGGCAAGCAACCAACCGGAGACAAGGATCCGTTTGCGCTACGCCGCGCAGCTTTAGGTGTCCTGCGCATTATTGTTGAACAAAAACTGGATCTGAATCTGAACCAGCTGGTTGCGCTTTCTGCATCAACTTTTGATAAATCAGTTAAATCTGAAAAAGTTACCAACGAAGTGCTTTCTTTTATTAAAGATAGACTGAAGGTTTACTACACCAGCAACCAGACTTCACCGGATGTATTTGAAGCAGTCATTTCCATCGGGGAATTATGTCCACTTGATATCGATAAACGTATTCAAGCCGTTAATACTTTCCGAAATATGGAAGAATCTGAAAGTCTGGCAGCTGCAAATAAACGTATAGGAAATATTCTTAAAAAGATCGATGGAAAATTACCGGTAGATATTAATATTAAATTGTTTGAAGTGCCGGAAGAAAGTTCGCTTTATGACACCTTGGGTAATCTCGACGATAAGGTATCCCCTTTACTGGTGAAGGGTGAATATGAAAAGGTACTTGAAAATCTGGCCGGATTAAGACAACCGGTAGATAATTATTTTGATAATGTAATGGTCATGGCTGATGACCCGGCACAACGCAATAACCGGATTGCATTGTTAAATAAACTGCACAAATTGTTTCTTGAAGTCGCTGATATTTCAAAACTACAGGGTTAAGTTCTAATGAATACTGATTCCTACAATGAAATGCTTTCTATTGTTCAATCCTTTCATGACAAGCATGATTTCAAGAATACCGGCGGTGAAGACATGACTTACCGTATCGCGCTTATGGCAGAAGAACTGGGCGAGATTTCAGCTTGTGTCACAAAGGGAAAGGACAAGGAAATGCTGGCTGAAGAAGTCGCTGATTTATTTATTCTTGTTCTTGGCACAGCCATTTCTGCTGAATTTGATCTGAAAGAAGCATTCTGGAAAAAAATGGAAAAACTGGATAAGCGCAAATCAAGAATGGTAAATGGAAAAATACGTGTATCTGAATTTCGCGACTAATCTTTTATGAAATTAATCATCCTTGACCGAGATGGCGTTATTAACAAGGATTCGGATGAATATATAAAATCACCCGAAGAATTTATTCCCATTCCCGGCAGTCTTGAAGCCATTGCCAGGCTTAATCATGCTGGTTATATTGTTGTGGTGATCTCCAACCAATCCGGTATTGCGCGCCGATATTTTGATACCGAAACACTTCACAATATTCATGAAAAACTGCGAAATCTACTCAACGATATCGGTGGTCATATTGATGTCCTTCTCTATTGTCCACATGGGCCGGATGATAAATGCAAGTGCAGAAAACCAAAACCCGGTTTGTTTGAAGAACTAAAGAATCGCTTACATGTAAGACTGGATAATACTATTGCCGTGGGTGATTCACTTCGTGATTTGCAAGCTGCCGAAGCATCCGGCGCAAAACCGTTTCTTGTAAAAACAGGAAAAGGAATGCGTACATTGCGAAAAAACACTTTATCAAAAACCATTCCTGTTTATGGTAGTCTTGCAGATGTTGTTAATGATTTATTGTCTCAGGAAGAAAAAGAATAAAAATGATATTTATTAGATCGTTACTGTTTTCTTTTGGAAGTATTATTGCAACACTTATCATCGGCTCCATGAGCTTTTTGACTTTTCCTTTCCCTTATATTTTTCGATTTCATTTTGTTCGTTCCTGGGCCTTGTTTAATCTTTGGTGGCTAAGGCTTACCTGCAATATCACCTTTAAGGTTACTGGCGCAGAAAACATCACGGAAAACAATGGCATTGTTTTTTGTAAACATCAGTCCACTTTTGAAACTCTTGTTCTCCAAAAACTGATTATTCCTCATGTCTGGGTACTCAAAAGGGAGCTCCTGTGGTTACCTTTTTTTGGCTGGGGTCTGGCCGCACTTGAGCCCATTGCTATTGATCGCGCATCCGGACGCAAAGCCGTTGAGCAAATTAAACAACAAGGTATTAATAGGTTAAAGAAAGGTCGTTGGGTCGTTATTTTCCCTGAAGGTACCCGTGTTCCGGCTGGGGAACAAAAACGCTTTGGTGTAGGCGGCGCAATCCTGGCTGCTGAATCAGGTTACCCGGTTCTACCGATTGCACACAATGCCGGACGATACTGGCCAAGGAAAAGCTTTCTTAAATATCCCGGTACAATCCAGATTCATATTGGACAGCTTATTGAAACCAAAGGCAAAACACATGATGAAATCAATCAGATTGCAAAACTCTGGATTGATAACAAGGTAACAGAAATCGGTGGATAGTCGTGAAAAAATATTGATTATCGACTATGGTTATTTTTAGTTGTTACCCCCTTTAACAAGGAGTCAAAAAATGTTTAAAAAAATTATACATTCTTTTTTTATTACACTGTTGGTAGTTTCTATTTCAGGATGTCTGACATTAAAACAGGGTGGTGTTGTGCTGGGGGATGATGACACAACAGTTTCTGTTATATTTACTGATCGTGATCGTGATTTGATTAACGATTATTATCACAAGAAGAAAAAAAGAAAGCATATGCCTCACGGACTGGCCAAACGCGATCGCTTACCACCTGGCCTGGAAAAACAAGTACGTGAGCGCGGTCAATTACCACCTGGTTTGCGCGGCAGGGATTTGCCATATGATCTGGAAAGTAGACTCTCACCTATACCGGAAGGATATGTGCGCGTTCAGGTCGGTGGTGATATTGTGCTTATGGACAAAAAAACACGCGTTATCGTCGATATCATTAAAGACATCGCTTTGTAGTACTAGATATCCAGATTAGAAACAGAAAGCGCATTGCTTTCAATAAATTCGCGCCTGTCTTCTACCTGATCGCCCATCAGTGTTGTAAATATCTGATCAGTTGCGATCACATCTTCGATTTGCACCTGCATTAAACGTCGGGTCTCGGCATCCATTGTGGTTTCCCACAATTGATCCGGATTCATTTCACCAAGGCCTTTATAACGCTGAATCTGCTGACCGCGTTTTGCTTCTTCCATTAACCAGTCAACAGCCTGTTTAAAACTGCTAACGCTTAATTGTTTTTCACCACGCTGAATAAATGCACCTTCACCAATTAAGCCATCAAGTTGTTGGCCCAGCTCAACCAGACTCCGGTATTCACCCGAAATAAAGAACTCATTATCAAATGTGTATTCCGTATCCAGACTATGATTTGTGCTCACAACACGACCAAGAAAATTACCGTGTTCCTGATCTTCTTCTACCGAAACAGAATATTGAATATTCTGTTCGTCACTGTTCAGTCTTTCTGATAATTCATTAAACCATGTTGACAACAAAGACTTGTCACGCATCATGGCTTCATTTACTACTGACATATAAATCATTTTCTCAAGCACCAGTGAATCATAACGTTTTGAAAGACGCAGTATCGTTGACATCACAGTCATGTATTTGTTTATCAGGGTTTCCAGTGCTTCTCCACTTAATGCAGGTGCATTGTTATTAACATGAAGAGAACTGTTATCAAGCGCTGCTTGAATAAGAAATGCGCTCAGCTCCAAATCGTCTTTTACATATCTTTCTTGTTTGCCGCGCTTCAATTTATAAAGTGGTGGTTGTGCAATATAAATATGACCGCGCTCTACCAGTTCCGGCATCTGACGATAAAAAAATGTCAGCAACAGGGTGCGAATATGTGATCCATCCACGTCCGCATCAGTCATGATAATAATGCGATGATAACGTAACTTGTCCGGATTAAATTCTTCGCGTCCGATACCACAACCTAATGCAGTTATCAGTGTGCCAATTTCGGCAGAGGATAACATCTTGTCGAAACGTGCTTTTTCCACATTCAGAATTTTTCCCTTCAGCGGCAAGATAGCCTGTGTTCTTCTGTCACGACCTTGTTTGGCTGAACCACCGGCAGAATCCCCTTCCACCAGAAACAATTCGGATAACGCCGGATCCTTTTCCTGACAATCAGCGAGCTTTCCTGGCAAGCCTGCAATATCCAATGCACCTTTACGACGTGTCATTTCACGCGCTTTTCTTGCGGCCTCACGTGCTCGTGCTGCATCAACAATTTTCATTACAATTGATTTAGCTTCCGCCGGATTTTCCAAAAAAAATTCCTGCAACTTTTCAGACATCTGTGATTCAACAGCACCTTTCACTTCAGACGAGACCAGCTTGTCTTTTGTCTGGGATGAGAACTTGGGATCAGGTACCTTCACCGAGAGAACGGCTGTCAGCCCCTCACGAGCATCATCTCCACTCATTGCTACTTTGGCGTTCTTTGCTGCGCCCTCTTTTTCAATGTACTGATTAATGGTTCTGGTAAGAGCACTACGAAAACCGGCCAGATGAGTACCCCCATCTTTTTGAGGGATATTATTGGTAAAGCAAAATATATTTTCTTGATAGGATTCGTTCCATTGAAGAGCGACATCGACCTGGATATTATCCCTTAAACTACTGAAATAAAAGACTTTTTCATGGATTGGCACCTTGTTTTTATTAAGGTGTTCAACAAAGGACAAAATACCGCCCTTATATTCAAAAACATCCTGCTTATCTGTGCGTTCGTCATTAAGTTCAATCTTGACTCCTGGGTTCAAGAAAGATAATTCCCGCAAACGTTTAGCTAAAATATCGTAATGAAATTCTATATTTGTAAAAATCGAAGCGCTTGGCCAAAACCTCAGTTCCGTACCTGTTTGATCGGTATCACCGATGACCGCAAGCGGGGACTTTGGCTCTCCAAGACCATATTCCTGATGATGAACCTTGCCTTCTCTACGAATAGTAAGACGTAATTTTTCAGAAAGGGCATTTACTACAGAGACACCAACACCATGTAACCCACCGGAAACCTTATAGGAATTATCATCGAACTTACCGCCGGCATGCAGAACCGTTAAAATAACCTCGGCAGCAGAACGTCCTTCTTCTTCGTGCATATCTACCGGGATACCCCGTCCATCATCTGTGACACTCACAGAGTTATCACTGTGAATATTCACCTGAATCGCAGAACAGTGCCCTGCCAACGTTTCATCAATCGCATTATCCACCACTTCGAACACCATATGGTGCAAACCTGTACCGTCATCGGTATCCCCGATATACATGCCAGGGCGTTTGCGTACGGCGTCCAGACCTTTGAGGACTTTGATATTGGAGGAATCGTATTTTTCCTGTTCAGACATATAGTTATACCTGTTTTGATGGACGCGTCATTATACCACTTCTTGAATGTTTCCGTGTTCCACGTGGAACATTTTTTTCTCGGACCAATAACCCGTATCCAGAGAATCCGCATCGGTTGCTGTAATAAATATCTGTGATTTTGTCTTGCATAATAGCTGCAACACCTGGTTACGATGGTTTTCATCCAGCTCAGACTGTAAATCATCTATCAA
>JAOUJV010000065.1 GCA_029882995.1 Gammaproteobacteria bacterium
GGAAGAAGAAGTGCTTCACACTGCAGAAGTTGTGCCTTTTACCGGGAAATAATGCCATGCATCCCCGGACGTCTTGAATGTCTGAAAAACTCCAGAAAGTCCTTGCCAATGCCGGTTATGGTTCACGCCGTGAAATCGAACAATGGATCAAGGATGAACGCATCAAAATCAACGGCAGGCTTGCCACACTCGGTGATCGCATCACTCTTGATGCCAAAATCCAGATTGATGATAAACCGCCTATCAAACTTTCTGATAAAACACCGGAAACTCAACGCGTACTGATTTATCACAAACCGGAAGGTGAGGTTTGCTCGCGCTCTGATCCCGAAGGGCGTAAAACGGTATTTCAGAACCTACCCAAAATCAAACAAGGTCGCTGGATCAATATCGGGAGGCTTGATATCAACACCACCGGTTTGTTGCTTTTTACCAATGATGGTGAGTTGGCGAATCAGCTGACACATCCATCAGGTCAGATTGAACGTGAATATGCTGTGCGTGTGCTGGGTGAAGTGACACGGGATATGATAAAAAACCTGACTAAAGGCGTCATGCTGGATGATGGTATTGCAAAGTTTGATTCAGTGCGCGATGGTGGCGGACAGGGGGCGAATCACTGGTTCACTGTTGTCTTGCGCGAAGGCCGTAATCGTGAGGTCAGGCGATTGTGGGAGTCGCAAGGTGTAAAAGTCAGCCGATTAATGCGAGCCCGTTTTGGCAATGTAACCCTACCCAGAAGAATAAGACCAGGAAAGTGGGAAGAAATGGAGGAAAAGGACATCCAGTTGTTGAAGGAATGTCTAAAAGGACAAGGTCCAACTTCCAGAAAGCCAGACAAAAAAAACAAAAAGCGGTGAGCCTATGCCAGCCCACGAACAAAAACAATGTCAACGCTGTAACAGGACTTTTGAATGCAAGTCGGGTTCGATTCTGTTATGCCAATGCCAAACAGTCATGTTATCGCCTGATGCATTGAGTTATATCGGTGGGCAGTTTCAGGATTGTTTATGTGCAAAATGTTTACGTGAATTAAGGGACGAATATGAAAGCTTACCCGAGCAAAAGGGATTGTCTGCGCTGGAAAACTGATTATCCTTTAATAAAGAGAAAGACTGATGGATTAGAACCAGTCCGCATTATTTTCTTTTTTTCTTACGCTCTTCCCATTCAGTCACCACATGCCAACGCCAGAACAGGCGGATGCCAGTATAGCCAGCCACGGCACAGGTTGTGCTCACAACGAAACACCCTAACAGGAAAGGTTCCCATACATGGGCAAGGCCGGTCATCATCCAGTCTATTGTGGGTTCAAAATGAAATTCATTGGCCGGTGTCTGCAAGATAAAGGTGCCGACCAGATAACAGAAGTAAAAAATAGGTGGAATGGTAACAGGGTTGGATATCCACACCAGCGCAACAGAAATAATCAGGTTGGCACGCAAAATAATGGCAAGCGCTGTTGCCGGTATCATCTGGAATGGCATCGGAACAAAGGCCATGAACAGACCGATAGCAAAAGCGGTGGATACCGAGCGACGATTCAGGTGAAACAGGTTAGGGTCATGCAATAAAGTGCCGAAAATTTTCAGGGATTTATTGTCCCTGACCTTACGGTGGTCTGGCATGAAGCGTTTAATTATTTTTTTTGCCATGTAACTACGTTAGTATTCATCCATAAAGTTGCACTGTCGCTCATTTTAACATGGAAAGATAAAAGTATGCGATCAGGGACGCTCGCATTTCTGGCAGGTATCCTGCTGTTTAATCAATTGGCGGAACTACCGAATGCAAATTGGCGTTATTTGCTGGTAGTTTGTCTGTGTCTGGTTTTTCTCCGTCCTGTTCGGTGGCTCGCCTTGATTGGGCTGGGTTTTTTCTGGATGCACTGGAATGCATCGATCCTGCTGTCCCAGACATTGCCTGCTGAACTGGAGGGGGTTGATGTGCAGGTCAAAGGCGAAATTGTGACAGTGCCTCAGGAGCGAGAACGAAAAACAAGATATGAGTTTGATGTAAATCAATTAAATCACAATAACAGCCTCATCCCTTTTAACGGACGTGTGCGGTTAAGCTGGTATGGTCATCATCCTGAACTCAATGCGGGTGATGAATGGCAGTTCACTGTCAGACTGAAGCGGCCACACGGGTTAATGAATCCGGGCGGATTTGATTATGAAAAATGGTTATTTCAGAAAAAGATTATTGCGACAGGTTATGTGCGTCATAAACAGGAATACCGGTTAATTAACAGCGATTCGTCCAGGCAATGGATTAACCGATATCGCCAGAATTTAAAACACAGAATCAGCCTTGCATTAGAAAACAAGCCGTTTGCAGGCATATTGCAGGCGCTGGCAGTGGGTTTGCGTGATGACATTTCACCTGAACAGTGGCAGGTGTTTACTCATACTGGCACAAATCATCTGATGGCCATTTCAGGATTGCATATTGGTCTGGTGGCTGGACTAATGTTTTTTGTTACACGCAAGCTATGGTCGTTACCGGGTTTTACTGTTTTATGGTTACCGGCACAACGTGCTGGTCTTATTGCTGCCATGTTGGCGGCTTTTGTTTATGCGGCCCTGGCCGGATTTTCCATCCCAACTCAACGTGCCTTGATCATGTTGCTCGTTGTTTTATTATCGCAATGGTTTTTTCAACGTCGACAACCATCACAGGTGCTGGCTTTGGCCTTGCTTATGATCCTTGTTTACGATCCGTTGTCAGTCTTGCAGGCCGGTTTCTGGTTATCGTTTGGTGCCGTAGCCATTATTTTTTATGGAATGAATCGCCGTATAACCTGTTCTGAACAAGGTGGAATAAATAAATGGTGGTGGAAGTGGGGTCGTGTTCAATGGTTGGTCGCAGTCGGGTTGATGCCGGTTATGCTGGTATTGTTCGGGCAGGTTTCTGTTTATTCTCCGGTTGCAAATCTGGTTTCTGTCCCGTGGATGAGCATTTTGGTTGTTCCATTTACCCTGCTTGGTGCGGTGTTATCAGAACTGTCTCCATATGCAAGTACCGTTTTGCTTGATACCGCGGCAGTATTATTGTCATGGTTGTGGTGGTTTTTACAAGGGCTATCCGGATTGCCAGACGTGTTATGGATACAGCCAATACCACCATTATGGACAGTAATGCTCGGTATTGTCGGCGTTATTTTTGTTCTGTCACCAACCGGTGTACCGGCGCGCTGGCTGGGCGTGATCTGGATATTACCCATGTTGTTATGGAAACCGGCAACTCCAAATGAAGGAGAAGCCTGGTTCACATTGCTGGATGTAGGACAAGGGTTGTCAGCAGTTATAAAAACAAGAAATCATGCCTTGGTGTTTGATACCGGTCCGAGTCGAGGCAGTTTTGATTCAGGTGAATCGGTTGTTATTCCATTTTTAAGGCAGTCAGGTGTTCAACATCTGAATAAACTGATTCTGAGTCATGGTGACAATGATCACGCGGGTGGTGCAAACGCCATATTGCAAATGATGCCTGTTGAACAGGTATTGAGTAGCGAAATACCTGATCTAAATTTCAATATTGATAGTTGTTATGAAGGGCAGGGCTGGCAATGGGATGGTGTGGATTTTCAGATAATGAACCCGTCACCAACCAATATATTGAAGGGCAATAATCACTCCTGTGTATTAAAGGTGACTGCCGGTGGAAGAAGTATATTGATAACAGGTGATATTGGATATGCGGCAGAATCAAGATTAATCAAAAAATATCAGGCAGATCTCAAGTCAGACATTCTGGTCGTTCCTCATCATGGGAGTACTACCTCATCGACAAGGGATTTTGTGACGACAGTAGCACCCGAATTTGCCTTGTTTGCGGTGGGATATCACAATCGTTATGGTTTTCCCAAGCCTGTGGTGGTGAATCGCTATCAGGAATCAGGCAGCCAAATACTGGAAACAGCGCATCTGGGAGCAATAAGTTTCCAGTTGGGCGGGAACAGAGCGCTACGGCCATTGTCATATCGGCAATCCAGTCAGCGCTACTGGAGCGCCAAATAGTAAATGAATGCTTTATGGATGAGGCTATCTCTGCTAAATTTAAGGAAAAATTACAAAGGGGGAAGATAATCTCGTGTTAGAGCTAATCAAGGCAGGCGGCTTGTTAATGGTGCCGATTTTGCTCTGTTCCATTATTGCGCTGGCGATCATCGGTGAACGTCTATGGACCCTGCAACGCAAACGCATTATTCCCAGACATCTCGTTGCCCAAATCTGGCACTGGTACAAAAATAACCAGCTTGATGCAACTCAAATCAATGCAATTCGCATGAGTTCGCCACTGGGTCGTGTACTGGCGGCCGGTATTGTGAATATGCATCATTCACGTGAAATCATGAAGGAAAGTATTGAGGAAGTTGGCCGTCATGTGGTGCTGGAGCTGGAAAGGTTTTTGAATACACTGGGTACGATTGCAGCGATATCACCTTTACTGGGTTTACTTGGTACTGTCATTGGCATGATCAAGGTCTTTACTGCGATTACTACCTACGGTGTTGGTAACTCAACGATTCTGGCAGGGGGTATTTCAGAGGCACTGATTACCACAGCAGCCGGATTGACTGTCGCTATTCCCAGCCTGTTTTTCTATCGCTATTTCCGTGGCTATGTCGATTCACTGGTGGTATCAATGGAACAGGAAGCACTGAAAATGATTGAAGTCATGCATGGTGAGCGTGAACAGGATATGAGTGAAGAGTAATGAATCTGCGCGGTGGCAATCGAAAAGGCAGCGAACCGGAAGTCAATCTGACATCATTGATTGATGTTGTCTTTCTGTTGCTGATCTTTTTTATGGTTTCCACCACGTTTACACGTGAATCGGATATTACGATTGATTTACCGCAATCCAGTTCAAAGGAAGTCACAGATGATCAAAAACCGCTTGAACTGATGATTGATCAACGTGGACTTTATTTTATCAATGATCAGCGTGTTACCAGTACCAGTACCGATATGCTGAAGCGGGCATTAAAAAAATCAACTGCAGACATAAAGGATCCGAGACTGGTGATCAGGGCAGATGGCAACGCGCCACATCAGTCAGTGATTACCGCAATGGATGCGGCGAGACAGTTAGGGATAGTCAAAATCACTTTTGCCACAAGGCAAGATGACTGAACAGGTTTAATCGAGAACATTCGGCTTTCTCATCAATAGAACATCTATGACAAATCAAACTGAATCCGGTCTCAAGGTCTATCGACGTTTGTTGAGCTATTCAGTGTCTTACTGGCATTTATTTGCTGTTGCCATAACAGGCATGGTAGTCGTTGCTGCAACCGAGCCAGCATTCGCCGCATTGTTCCAGCCGCTGGTAGATGGAAGTTTTGTCGAAAAGGATCCGGATGTTATCAAAACCATGCCATTAATGATCCTCGGTATCTTTATATTACGTGGCGTTGCCAGTTTTATCTCGACTTATTACATGCACTGGATAGGTCGCCAGGTGATCAAGCAGTTAAGAAGCCGGATTTTTGATCACATGTTGTATTTGCCATCGAGTTATTATGATCATTCCTCTTCCGGTCGTATGCTGTCACGCATGAGTTTTGATGTGGAACAGGTTGCCAATGCGGCAACCACATCACTGACTGTTTTGATTCGTGATTCACTTACTATTCTCGGACTGCTGGCTTGGATGTTTTATTTAAGCAGTGTGTTGTCACTTATTTTTCTGGTTGTAGGTCCGATTATTGCCATATTAATTGCTTATGTGAGCAAACGTTTTCGCAGACTTAGTTCCAGAATCCAGTATTCTATCGGCGGCGTGACACAGATTGCACAGGAAGCCATTGATGGTTACAAGGTAGTCAAGATATTTGGTGGTCAGAAACACGAAAAAAACCAGTTTGAAAAAATAAATGAATATAACCGCAAGCAATACATGAAGCTGGTAAAAACCAATGCTATCAGTAGCCCGGTGGTACAGTTTATTGGTGCATCAGGTTTGTCGATCATTATTTATCTATCAACACTGGAAAGTATGTTATCTACATTTACTCCCGGTACTTTTATTTCCTATGTCATGGCTATGGTCATGTTGATGCCACCCATCAAACGCCTGACCTCAATCAATTCGGCAATACAGCAGGGGATTGCAGCTGGTGAAAGCATTTTCGGATTTCTGGATGAAAAACAGGAGCAGGATACTGGTACAAAGGAAATTGATATCGCCAGAGGAGAGATTGAGTATCGTGACGTTTCATTTTCCTATGCAAACTCCAATAGAAAGGCACTGAACAAGATCAATCTTAAGATTGATCCCGGCCAGACAGTGGCTTTTGTCGGTCAGTCTGGCAGTGGCAAGACAACCTTGGTTAATTTATTGCCAAGATTCTATTCGGACTATGAAGGAGTGATTGCACTGGATGGATATAATGCCCATGAGATCACATTAGCTTCCCTGCGCAAACAGATTTCACTCGTCAGTCAGGAAGTCACTCTATTTAATGATACGGTGGCGAACAATATTGCCTATGGTCTTGATGAACCAGATATGGAGGCGATTATCAGTGCGGCACGTGTAGCCCATGCGCTCGAATTTATAGAAAAAATGCCGGAAGGAATGGATACCATGGTGGGTGAAGACGGGCTGCTATTGTCAGGGGGGCAGCGTCAGCGTATTGCGATTGCACGTGCGATTCTGAAAAATGCACCGGTATTGATTCTGGATGAAGCCACTTCTGCACTGGATACAGAATCAGAACGATTTATTCAGTCAGCACTGGATGAATTAATGAAAAACAGAACCACATTGGTGATTGCACATCGTTTATCGACGATTGAAAAGGCTGACATGATCGTTGTTATGCACGATGGCGAAATTGTTGAGACAGGATGTCATGATGAATTGCTGTCACGACAAGGTTATTATACCAACCTTTATAATATGCAATTCAAGGACTGATACACCTGATGTTTCGACCGGACAAGTACTGGTATAACAACACACCTTACATGAAAGTATTGCTTCCGCTTTCGTGGCTGTTTTGCAGTATTGTTAAATTAAGACGGCTTGCCTATCAATATGGGATTAAAAAAACATTTTATCTTGATGTGCCGGTGATAGTGGTTGGTAATATTACAGTGGGTGGTACAGGCAAAACCCCCACTGTTGTATGGCTGGCAAACTTCCTGAAAGGAGAAGGATACAGTCCGGGTATTATTTCACGTGGTTATGGTGGTAAAGCCAGACATTGGCCACAGCAGGTTCGTCCTGACAGTGATCCGGTGATTGTGGGTGATGAAGCGATTTTGCTGGCTAATCAAAGCAAATGTCCTGTTGCGGTTGGTCCGAAAAGAGTGGAGGCTGCAAAAGCATTACTGGAATATGAAAATTGCGACATTATTATTTCCGATGACGGACTTCAGCATTACTCTTTGGGGCGTGATATTGAAATTGCATTGATTGACAGTGTGCGACGTTTTGGGAATGGTTATTGTTTACCGGCAGGCCCTTTGCGTGAACCTGAAGAGCGCATGGAAGAAGTGGATATTATTGTTGCCAACGGGGTACCGGGGCCGCGTGAATTTGGTATGCGACTTGCGGGCACACGACTGGTCAATGTCAGTGATTACACCCAACAATTAAATATTGAAGAGCTGCGTGGGAAATCTGTTCATGCGGTGGCGGGCATTGGTTACCCTGAGCGATTCTTTAACCATCTCAACCGGGCTGGTGTTGAGGTGATTGAGCATCCCTTTCCAGATCATTATGCATTCAAGCCTGATGATCTGGATTTTGGTGACGATTTACCGGTACTCATGACAGAAAAAGACATTGTAAAATGTCACCGTTTCACCCGTCCGAATTTCTGGTATTTACCAGTGAAGGCAGATCCGGACCCCAGGCTGGGAGAACGTGTTATGGGCCTGTTAAAAAAGATCTCATAAGCGAAAGAGCATTAGGTTATCTGCGGTGCGAATATGGTAGAATTCATACATCCCAACACTGAATTACAGCGTAAATAACTCATGGATAACAAATTACTCGATATTCTGGTATGTCCTGTTTGCAAAGGTCCGCTTGTTTACAAAAAAGAACAGGCCGAACTGATTTGCAAGGGCGACAGACTTGCCTATCCGATAAAAGACGACATCCCGGTGATGCTGGAACAGGAAGCAAGAGAACTTCCTGCTGAAGAAGAAGTATAGTGTCTTTCCGAGTCGTCATTCCCGCACGTCATGCCTCGACGCGCTTGCCAGGAAAACCCCTGCTTGAGATCGCAGGTCTGCCCATGATACAGCATGTGTATGAGCGTGCACTTGATTGCGGCGCAGACAGTGTAGTTATTGCAACGGATGATGAGCGTATTCAAAGAGTCGCAGAATCATTTGGTGCCGATGTATGTATGACGTCACCTGATCATCCCTCCGGTACTGATCGGCTGGCCGAAGTAGTTGGCAAGTTGTCATATGATAAGGATGACATTGTGGTTAATGTGCAAGGAGACGAACCGCTTATGCCTGCCAGTCTGGTAGAACAGGTTGCAGAATTACTTTCACAAAGCAAAAGTGCGGATGTTGCTACTCTGTGTACACCCATACTGGACGGAAATGATATTTTTAATCCCAATGTTGTAAAGGTGGTTACAGACAAGGAAGGTAATGCCTTGTATTTCAGTCGTGCGCCGGTGCCATGGCATCGTGATGCATTTGCACAGGAAAAGGATATTGTGCTGGATGACAGCGTTTACTTCAGACATATCGGTTTGTATGCCTATCGTGTTTCATTTCTTAAGCAATATTCATCACTGACGCCATCTCCGTTGGAAACAATCGAATCGCTCGAACAGTTACGCGTGCTATGGCATGGACACAAGATTGCGGTTGCCAATGCACTGGATGTACCAGGGCCGGGTGTGGATACCATTGATGATCTGAAAAAGGTCGAAAAAATATTGTCCGGAAACTAGAAAGCTGGAGTTGTTATGGTAAAAGTGCTTTTTGTCTGCATGGGAAATATTTGTCGTTCACCGACAGCCGAAGGGGTTTTTGCCCATCTGGTGAATCAATCGGGTTTGGCCGAGCATATCCATATCGATTCTGCCGGTACCCACGCCTATCATGTTGGTCATCCCCCTGATTCAAGAGCACAGAAAACAGCCAAGGGCAGGGGAATTGATATCAGCCATTTACGTGCACGCCGTGTTTCAGATGGTGATTTTTACGAGTTTGATTATGTTCTGGCAATGGATCGGGACAATTACCATATCCTGAAAGGAGTTTGTCCACCCGGTGAAGAACATCGGCTCAAATTGTTTCTTGAATACGCTCCTGATATTCCCGAGGATGAAGTGCCTGATCCATATTATGGTGGTCCCAGTGGTTTTGAACGCGTCATGGACATGATTGCGATTGCATCAGAAGGCTTGTTGGCAGAGATTCGTACCCGGTTATAAATATCTACGTGAAACAAAAAAACGGCATAGCTTAAGCGCTATGCCGTTCAACTATAACCACCGTTTGGGAGGGAGGTGGTTGGGGATAGTAGAACAAAGCTTAATATAACCAACTATTTTTGTCAAGAATACCACAATATTATCGATGTTTTAGAAAACCTGTTTTGCATACAAGCAGATACAGGGTCAG
The DNA here is from genome assembly GCA_029882995.1 of Gammaproteobacteria bacterium. Classification (GTDB taxonomy): domain Bacteria; phylum Pseudomonadota; class Gammaproteobacteria; order DAOVJZ01; family DAOVJZ01; genus DAOVJZ01. The sequence continues at coordinate 9,615 of JAOUJV010000065.1, forward strand.
GAGTTGAATTCCATGTATAATTGCGCCTTTCATAGAGTGAAAATAAAACAGGAACTCCCTAAATGAGCAAATTACGTGCCGGGGTAATAGGCGTAGGTTATCTGGGTAATTTCCATGCCCAGAAATATGCTGCCCTTGAAGACATTGAGCTGGTTGGTGTGGCTGATGCCAACATTGAGCGTGCTAAAGAAATTGCCAGTGAACTTTCAACCAAGGCATTTGCAGATTACAGTGATCTGATCTCACAGGTTGATCTTGTTTCAATTGTCGTTCCTACCGATCTGCATCACAGCATTGCACGCGATTGTCTTAACTCAGATGTACATATTTTGCTTGAGAAGCCGGTCACAATCACTGTGGCTGAAGCAGAAGAGCTGATCGATCTGGCCAAAAAGAAAAACAGGGTATTCCAGGTTGGTCATCTGGAAAGATTCAATCCGGCCATTATGGCGCTGGATGGAAAAATGAATAACCCGATGTATGTTGAATCACACCGACTGGCACCATTCAAGATTCGTGGTACTGATGTCAATGTGGTCATGGATCTGATGATTCATGATATCGATATTATTCTGAATTTGGTACAAAGTGAAATAAAGTCAGTCAGTGCAGTGGGTGTTCCGGTATTGTCAGGTGATGTGGATATTGCCAATGCGAGACTTGAATTCGTTAATGGATGTGTTGCCAATGTGACAGCCAGTCGTGTCAGTCGTGAAGGAATGCGTAAACTGCGCATATTCCAGCCAGATGCCTATTTTTCAATTGATTACAATGATCGTGAGATTACGATGGCGAGCAAGAAAAATGATGAAGTCGATGATCAAGGTATACCAGTGATTTCTGTGGGAAAGGAAAACTTTGAACAAGCCGATGCACTGATGAGTGAAATCAAGGCATTTATTGATTCAATAAAAACAGGGAAACCACCGGTTGTCAGTGGTGAAGATGGAAAGCGTGCGCTTGAAGTTGCGCTAACCATTAATAAAGATATTCAGATTACAAATGATGCCTCACAAGTGATGGCGATGTCCCAATAATTCGAAGGAAGTTTTACGTGTCCAAATTAAATATTCCGATGGTTGATCTAAAAGGTCAATATCAAACTCTCAAGCAGGAAATTGATAACGGTATTCAGGATGTGTTGAATGCCACCAGCTTTATTCTGGGGCCTAATGTTCAGGCACTTGAAAAAGAAGTAGCAGACTATTGCGGTGTTAAACATGCGATTGGTGTTGCGTCCGGCACGGATGCCTTACATCTGGCATTGCTCGCGGCAGGGATTGGTCCTGGTGATGAAGTTATTACAACACCGTTTACATTTATAGCAACAGCAGAGGCTATTGCCTATGTTGGAGCAAAGCCGGTGTTTGTTGATATTCATCCGGATACATTTAATATTGATGCCTCCTTGATCGAGGCGGCGATTACAGATAAAACCAAAGCGGTGTTACCAGTACATATGTTTGGACAGTCAGCAGATATGGACTCCATCGCTGATATTTGTAAAAAACACAAGCTCAAAATCATTGAAGACTGTGCTCAGTCGTTTGGTGCTGAATATGCGGGCAAAAAATCCGGAGCCTATGGTGATCTGGGTTGTTTTTCCTTTTTTCCGAGTAAAAATCTGGGGTGCTATGGTGATGGTGGTATGGTCATTACCAATGACGATGCAATGGCTGAAAATGTGCGTATGTACCGTAATCATGGTAGCAAGGTGCGTTATTATCATTCCTGTATTGGTTACAACAGTCGTCTGGATGAAATGCAGGCAGTTATCCTGAGAGTGAAATTGAAACGCATTGATGAATACAACACCAATCGTTATAACAACGCGCAGGCCTATACCAGCAAGCTCAAGGGTTCCACAATTACAGCACCATTTGAAGACGGGAAGGGGAGCCATGTTTACCATCAGTACACGATCATGTCTGACAAACGTGATGCCATTCATCAGGCATTAACGGATCGCGGGATAGCATCTGCAGTTTATTATCCTGTGCCATTACATCGTCAGGAAGTGTTTGCCGAAGACTATAAAGATATTAGCCTGCCAAATGCTGAAGCCGTTTCTGAAAAAGTGGTTTCGCTTCCAATGTTCCCTGAACTGAGGCGGGAGCAGATAGAACAGATCATGGAAACAGTGTTGTCTGCCATCTGATCCATGTCCGATATACATTCAACCGCCATTGTTTCGTCCGAGGCCAGTATTGGCAAGGATGTATCAATTGGGCCCTATGTTATTGTTGAAGGCAATGTTTCAATTGGTGATGGCTGTAAAATCGGCTCCCACAGTGTCATTAAGGAATATACCCGACTCGGGAAAAATAATGTTGTCCACGAGCATGTTGTGCTTGGTGGTACTCCACAGGACTTTAAATTTTCCC
>JAOUJV010000008.1 GCA_029882995.1 Gammaproteobacteria bacterium
TACTGGCAATTTGCAGTGCCTGATCCAGAATCTGATGACGAATCTCGGATTCCGGTTTGTCACTTTCCAGTTTGTGCACAGCACGATTACGAGCGTCATAACCCGCAATAAAGTAGTTGCTGTCTTCGATTTGTGTCGCTAGCGTTCTGGACATGGAACGCATCCCCCTTAATTAAATAAACCCGAAATATCCTATGCTAGAACCGTGCCAATAAGGCTAGATATGGGAATATTCGTAAAATCAGTATGATACATCCATATTAATAGTCAAGCCCCTATTTAAGTCAAATATTTGACGAAAATTGACATCAAACAGGCGGACAAAGCTTGCCGCAGGCTTCAGTTTGACGTCTATATTTAGACGTATTCAACGTATAACTTGTTAGAGACATCGGAAATGCGGAAATTTAATTTATTGTATTTACTGTGGTTTTTATTGGCAGGTAGCCTGCCATTGACCTCACAGGCAGAAGAGAAGGTAACAGAGACACCCAAAGCCAGCGAACAACCAGTCAGCTTTGATCATCCTGGTGCTATTGATCACCCGGAGTGGTTCAAGGTCACTTTTTATGATCTAAAAGAAGATGTCGCCGAGGCAGCTGAGGCCGGTAAGCGGGTTATTTTATATTTCTATCAGGACGGGTGTCCGTACTGCAAGAAACTGATTCAGGAAAATCTGGGTCAACGTCGCCTGGCTGAAAAGACCCAACAGCATTTCGATTTCATTGCCATCAACATGTGGGGCAATGTTGATATCACCTGGACTGATGGCAAGAAATACAGCCAGAGTAAATTTGCCGAACACATGCAAGTCATGTTTACTCCGACTCTACTGTTCCTTGATGAAGAGGGAAAAATAGTGGGGCGTGTGAATGGTTATTATGAACCACACAAATTTGAAGCAGTGCTGGATTACATTGCCGGGAAAAAAGAAAAGGAAATGTCATTCCGTGATTTTTATGCCAGCGTGTCACCGGTACCGGCTTCCGGCAAAATTCATCAGGAACTGTTCTACCTGCAATCACCGTATCGCCTACAGTCACTTTTCCGTTTAGGTAAAAAACCGCTCATGGTCATGTTTGAACAAAAGCAATGCAAGGATTGTGACGAATTGCACATGGACATCCTGAAGCGTAAGGAAAGCATTGAGCAACTCGAACGCTTTGATGTTGCGGTACTGGATATGTGGTCAGACGAAAAAATCATTGCCGCCGATGGAGCAGAAATCACCATGGCGGAATGGGCAAAGAAACTGAATATCACCAATGCACCTTCGATCGTGTTTTTTGATGCAGAAGGAAATGAAGTCTTCAGAACAGAAGCGTATCTAAAGGCATTCCATATGCAATCGGCAATGGATTACGTGGCATCACGCGCCTATGTCGTGCAGTCGAGTTTCCAGCGGTTTATTTCAGAACGTGCGACCAATCTGGAAGCACTGGGTATTCATGTTGATATTATGAAATAACAGAAGACATGCAGGCAAAAGAAAGGGATGTCGAATTTGATCTTTTAAGGGCAATGATAATATTGAGCGCCCTGTTTCTGCATTTTCATACCAACTTCAATATTGAAACAATTATAACTCCATTCTGGTTTATGCAGATGAAATTGCTTACAGTGGGCGGTTTTTTCTTTTTCACTGCGGGTTATATGGCCCGAAAAATATATTATAAAAAGTTCCTGCAAAAAAACGGGGAAGTGGCAAAAAGACTGGTATTTAAAGGTGTGAGTATATTAATAATATATATTGCCTTTGTATTGTTCATGCATATCTCTACCGGAACAAATATACCTGATAATGCAGAAGGGTTTATTTTTAACCACAGGTTTTTTACAAAAATACTTTTCACATTTTCTCTTTTATTCATTATTACACCAGTCATTCTTTTTATAGCAACAAGATATGAGAAGAGTCTCCTTGTATTTTTTCTTGTCATAATAGCGCTGGTTTATTTATATAATCAGGAATGGGTTTCTTCCTTATTGGTTAAAAAACTGCTTTTCGACAGAAAAGAATTTCTTTATCCATTAATGCCGGCATTGGCTGTATATCTTTCAGGTTATTATTTTGCTTTTTATGAGACCAATATTATTCATAAGGTGTCACTGGAAAAACTGGCTGTGATATGCATTTTGATTCTGGCAATGCATTATCTGTTGCTCGATAATTCCTATACATATAACAAACTGGCAACAGATAAACAGAATATTACATTTATTGAGATGTTCTCTCCCGCATTGCTTGTGTTTATAGCAAGATATGTTTTGCTGTATGAGCGGGTTAAAAAATATTTATCATCAAAATATGTGCTGTGCATCGGCATATTAAGTCTTCATTTTTATGTGTTTTCCAATGTGCTTATTGGATTGGTGCCTGTCAGTGTTACCAGCGATGTGTGGTTCAAGATGACCGTGTTGCTGTTAATAGCAACTGTGACCTATATATTTGTTTATTGGCGCTACAGAAACAGGCCGGAATAATTATTCTTCCTGCGCCTTGATATGCTGACCCGAAACATCGGCGCTGTCGTCACCCATCAGGTAAAGATATGGCATGATGACATCATCCGGTTTGGGTAGTTTTCTGATATCTTCTCCCGGATAGGCACTGCGTCTTAATGCACTTTGAATCGCACCGGGGTCGATGCTGTTAACGCGTATTTTAGTGTTGGCTTCGAGTTCATCGGCCAGTGTTTGCATCAGGTTTTCCAGACCGGCCATGGAAACACCATAGGCACCCCAATAGGCTTTACCCTGTTGCCCGACCTTGTCAGTTGAAAAAATAATAGCCGCATTGTCGGCTTTTCTGAGTAAGGGCAAACAGGCCTGCGTTAATAAAAAAGTCACATTCAGATTCACATGCAACACGCGCGCCCATTCTTCCGGATCAAAGTGATCAATCGTGGTCAGTTCACCAAGTCGGTGATTGGCATGTAACAGGCCATCAAGTTGACCAAATTCCTTTTCAACAATGTTACTCAGCTCGGCATATTTTTCCGGTGTTGCCTCAGCCGGTTGTAATGGAAAAATGGCCGCCTCGGGTCCACCTGCCTGTTCAATGGCATCATAGGTATTTTCCAGTTCCTTCACATGACCACCAAGCAGGATCACCGTAGCGCCATGTTTGGCATAAATTTTGGCAGCAGAACAACCAATATCGGTATCAGCGCCGGAAACCAGAATCACTTTTCCTTTTAACAAATCATTTGCAGGCTGGTAATTATTCATTTTCTGTCAGTTCTTCTTTCATTTGGTTACTGATGATATGTCTGGCACAGGCAACACCACTGCGTACTGCACCTTCCAGTGTGGCGGGATAACCGGTAGCGGTATAATCGCCTGCAAGCCAGCAATTTTCAACCGGTGTTTCCACATCAGGGCGCACCTCGTTCGAGGCCACACCACAATAAAAAGTGGCACGCTTTTCCTTGATCACAATGGCTTCCTCATGTTCCGGCCACTGCGGGAACAATTGCTTAAGTTCATCCGCAATGTGTGCAATCAGTTTTTCATTATCCATTTTCATGTGCGGACCATCGGCACTGATCACCACCGCCATCACACCCGGTTGACCATTCAGACTGCGATCAAACACCCATTGTCCCAACGTGTCATGCATGCCCAGCATCGCAGTGCCGGTAGTGACGCTATCCGGGTATTTCAGATAAATCGTGGTAATGGGTTGTTGCCCCATGTAGGCCAGTTGTTCGGAAACAGAATTAAAAATTTCATGCCGGGTTAACAGGCGACGGCTGATAATATGGGGCAGGGCAAGAATAACTTCATCGGCTTTAATCAATTCATTACCCACATAAACACCTTTAACAAATTCACCGTCCAGTTCCAGTCCGGTAACACGACTGCCCATACGAACACTGCCGCCATTGTTTTCAATGTATTCCATCGCCGGGTCAGGAAAAATATCGCCCAGATCCGCAATCGGAATAATAAAATCGGAATAATCCCGGGTTTGTAAAAAGCTGTCGTGCATTACCGTGACAAACACTTCAGCCGAAGCCTTGTGAATCGCAAGATTTAATGCGCCAATACAAATCGGTTCCCAGAAATAATGAATCAAACGCGTTGATTGCCCGTTCTTGATCAACATGGCCTGAACACTGATATCACTTTGCAGATCCAGTTTACCCAGCGCCAGTTTCGCGCAAAAACGCAAGGCCTGAATTTTCTCCCTTACCGAAAAACCGGAAGCCTTGATAAATGACCACAACAAATTAAACGGCTTGGGTAAACTCGACGGGGGAATCACCATGTGATTTTTTTTGGTCGAGGTATAACGCATCTGAAAAGGAATACGGTGAAACACCTTGTCGACATCGACACCGACAACATCCAGCAGATGCAATAATTCAGTATAAGCCCCCACACCGATGTGCAAACCGTTATCAACCCGCATGTCATTGAATAACACACGTCGCGCACGTCCACCGAGTTGTTTGGCCGACTCGAGCAGAGTCACCTTGTAATCATGTTGTGCGAGCTCAACCGCTGCCGCCAGACCACTCCAGCCGCCACCGGCAATAACAACATGTGGTTTAGTGTTCATTACTATTCATAATGTGTGCATGAGGGGATTCCGGCACGTGCCTCTGGCCTGAGCGGAATAATGTAAGTTTTTTCATTGAGAGATGTTTTTCAATTCTTTATGTCGTCTCTTTTCCCGCAATACCGTCGTCCATGCGATCCAGAGTTTTTTAACAGGGCTTAGTCCTGTCCGTTTATTAATCACTTCAAAATTATTTTTCTGCATTTTACCCAAAATGGCATGATAAATCTCGCCCATAATAATGCCGCTCAACTGTGGATAACGGTCTTCATCCGTTAACTTATCCCATGCCTGATTATAATAACTTTCCGCGCGATTGGCCTGATGTTCAAACAGCTTGCGCATGTTGTCCGACATCTTGCCGAGCAGGATATCCTTTTCATCAACACCAAACTGCGCCAGCTCATCCTGCGGAATATAAATGCGACCACGGCTGGCATCCTCTGTGACATCACGCAAGATATTCGTGAGCTGTAAGGCCAGTCCTAAATTGTGGGCATACTTCAATGTATCACGATGCTGATAACCAAAAATTTCTGCCGCCAGCAAACCAACCGCCGATGCCGCACGATAACAATACAGATTCAATTCATTGAAAGAAGGGTAGCGCGTCTGGAATAAATCCATTTCCATGCCATCAATGATCTCAAGAAAATATTCCTGCTGCAGATTAAAGGCCTTGATATATTTTTCCAGAGCACGGGTGACAGGATGTTGCGGTATGCCGTTAAAGGCCTTGTCGATCTCCTCGCGCCACCATTGCAGTTTGATTTGCGCCAGTGCCGGTTCACGGCATTCATCCACCACATCATCGACTTCACGACAAAACGCATACAGTGCCATGATCGCATGATTCTTTTCCGGCGGTAAAAACAGGAAACTGTAATAAAAGCTGGTACCGCTTCTGGCAACCTTGTCCTTGCAATATTGATCAGGTGTCATGTTTAAATGGTTATATGTTTATTGAGTTCATGGTTCGACAAGCTCACCACGAACGGTTTAATATGCAGCCCGTCAAGTTCACCACGAACGGTTTAATATGCAGCCCGTCAAGTTCACCATGAGTAGTTTAATGTCTTTCCCGTTCGTCCTGAGCGCGAAGCAGTCGAAGGATATATAAAAACGGTTATCAATATTAACATCATTTGATTAAAACAATGCCCTTAACATCACTATTATCCAGTCAATTTTCCCGAGACGCGGGCGGCTGAAGACATCCTCTTTCTGGTTTTCCAGCTTATCCAGTATACGCAAACCGCCTTGCACTACGGCGCGAATCTCGATACCGACACGGCCTTTCAGGCGATTGCCCAGCGGCTGTCCGGACAACATCAAATCACGTGTGCGTTTTATTTCAGACTGGATAAAGGCGCGCATCTTGTCATCACTGATGCGGTTGGCAAGGTGTTGTTCAGTCACACTAAAACGTGCCATGTCGACCAGCGGCAAATAAATACGATTGTTCTCGACAAAATCCTGCTGGATGTCCTGCAGGAAATTAATGATTTGCAAGGCACTGCAAATACGATCCGACAGCTTGAGATTGTCGGGGCTGACTTCATTAAACAAATGCAATAATAAACGCCCGACCGGATTGGCGGAATAACGACAGTAATGCAACACTTCGCCATGATTGGCAAAACGTTTCTTGGTGACATCCATTTCAAATGCGGTAATCAAATCATCAAACAAAATCACCGGCAAATTCCATTGCTTGATGACATCTCCGAGCGCAACAAACACAGGATCATTAACTCGTTCACCGCGCGCACACGCCTGCAGTTTATGGCGGTGTTCCGTCAGGGCAACCAGTCGTTCCTGATCACTCAGATCACCTTCGTCAGCAAAGTCATCGGCAACGCGTGCAAATGCATAGACAACACTTACAGGCGGTCTTAAATGTTTCGGTAACAGCAGGGAAGCAACCGGAAAGTTTTCGTAATGATTGCTTACGCGTTCACCACAATATTGGTAGGATTCAGTGAGTGATATCGACATCTTCGGTAGTAGTGATTTGTTTGGCAATCACATCAACCTGCTCTGCATCCTTGATGTCCTTCTTGCTTGAAATACCCAGCTCGGCAAACTTGCGCGCACCGGGAAGAACACGCGACTCAAAAGAAGAAATCGCGCTGTTAAAATGACTGACACTCTTGTTCAGACTACTGCCGACCTTGCCAAGATAATCACCAAAGGTGGCAATGCGGCCATAAAGCTCTTCACCCAGCTTACGAATCACTTCAGCATTCTCGGCCAGTGATTCCTGTTTCCAGCCAAACGCAACGGCACGTAACAGCGCCACAAAACTGGTCGGGGTTGCCAGAATAATCTTTTCTTTTAATGCGTCTTCCAGCAGGTCACGATCATATTCCAGTGCGGAACTCAAAAACTGATCGCCCGGAATAAACAACACCACAAAATCCGGACTGGTCGCAAACTGATTCCAGTAAGACTTGCTTGCCAGCTCGCGCACACGTTCACGCACCTTTTTGGCATGGTGTTTCAAAAACTCCACACGCTGAGCATCATCACTGGCTTCGACCGCATTGAGATAAGCATCGAGCGGTGTTTTCACATCCACCACAATATCGCGCCGGTCCGGCATACGCACAATCATGTCCGGGCGCAGATTACCGTCTTCGGTTTTGGTGTGCACCTGTTCATCAAAATCACAATGTTCGACCATGCCGGCCAGTTCCGCCAGCCGCTTTAATGTCATTTCGCCCCATTGGCCGCGCACTTCCGGACGACGTAACGCCTGTACCAGATTACGCGTTTCACCCTGCAGCTGTTGATGCGTCAGCGTTAAACCCTCGAGTTGTTTACTCAACGAACCATGTGCCTCGCGGCGTTCGTTTTCCATTTTCTGTAACTGTTCTTCGGTCTTGGTGAGTGCTTCACGAATCGGTTTTACCAGATGCTCAATCGCCTTTTCTTTTTGTTCGAGATCGCCTTGCGATTTGATATGAAACTGTTTCAGGTTTTCCTGTGCCAGTTTTAAAAATTCTTCATTATTGTGTTTAAGTGCCTGACTCGAGAGAGCGGCAAAGGTATCACTCAACTGCTGGCGCGCCTGCTCAACAGCTTTCAGCTTTTCTTCAGCACTGCGTTTTTCCGAATCAAGCAAGGTCTTGAGCTCGGTATTCTTTTCGCGCAGTTCGGCAATTTCCCTGTGTTTGCGCATGTGCACCACAAACGCACCGGCGGCCATCGCAAGCACAGCAACAATCAGTATCAAGACTATATCCATTGCATCAACTCCTCAGGAGAGTGAATCATGCCGTCCGCGCCCCAGGTTTCCGGTTTATCCTGTTCCCCAATATAACCGAATAGGGCGACCAATGTCTGCATACCGGCATTTTTTCCGGCCTCGATATCACGTATTGCATCACCGACATAAAGACATTGCGCCGCTTCACTGCCCGCCAGTTTACAGGCCTCAAGCAATGGTTCCGGATGTGGCTTGCGATTATTGGTTGTATCGCCACTGATAATACAGGCCGCACGTTCACTCAAGCCCATTTGCTCCAACAGTGGATCAGTCAACCAGCCCGGCTTATTTGTGACTACACCCCAATTCATCCCGCTGGATTCAATCTTCTCCAGCACCTTATCCATACCCGGAAACAATCTGGTTTCAACACACAGATTGGCTTCATAAATTTCAAGCAGACGTTTGCGCAGACGCTCAAACTCGGGGTGATCCTTATCCATATCAAAACCAATGCGCGTGATCGCCACACTGCCGTGCGACACTTCAGTACGAATGGTTTCATAGGGCAGGGGAGGCAAACCTTCCTCGGCACGCACTTTATTTAATGCGGATGCCAGATCAGGTGCTGTATCGGCAAGCGTGCCGTCGAGATCAAAAAGGATGGTGTTTAAGGACGACATATTATTTTATATTCCCGTTCGTCCTGAGCGCGAAGCAGTCGAAGGACATTCATGGTTCGACTACTCGTTTTACTCGCGCTCACCACGAACGGTTTTTTAGACCTCCGTTCGCCCTGAGCGCGAACACAGAGAGCAGTCGAAGGGTATAGTAAAGAGATTTTATAATTCACCACGAACGGTTTTTTTATATTTCCCATTAGCCCTTGCAATAACTCGCCAGATAATTCACATCCACATCACGCCCCAGCGAATAGGTTTGTGAAAACGGGTTATACGACATGCCCTTCAATTCATGAATCGCAAGACCGGCCGCACGTGCCCACTCATCCATCTCGGAAGGTTTAATAAACTTGGCATAATCATGCGTGCCCTTGGGCAACATTTTTAAAAGATACTCAGCACCCACAATCGCAAACATATACGACTTGGGGTTCCGGTTAATCGTGGAAAAGAAAACATGCCCGCCGGGTTTCACCAACTGCGCACACGCGGCAATGGTTGAAGCCGGATTGGGTACATGCTCGAGCATTTCCATGCAAGTCACCACATCAAACTGCGCCGGTTTTTCTGCCGCCAGTTCTTCAGCGGTTATGCGTTGATAAGTCACCTCGACACCGGATTCAAGCTGGTGCAGTTTCGCCACCGAAAGCGGGGCTTCGCCCATATCGATACCGGTCACATGCGCACCGCGTGCCGCCATACTCTCGGCCAGAATCCCGCCGCCGCAACCGACATCAATCACCTGCTTACCGGCAAGCCCGGCGATATGATCGATAAAATCCAGCCGCAGGGGATTAATATCATGCAGGGGTTTAAATTCACTGTTCGGATCCCACCAACGCGAGGCGAGCTCTTCAAATTTGGCAATCTCTGCCGGATCCATATTCAACGCGGTATTTGTCATGGACGTAGGATACCGTACCGGCTAAAGGGATGGAATTCCTTTACCCCCTCTCCCTCCGGGAGAGGGCGAGGGTGAGGGGATCAAAATCAGCAAAAATTCATTTTTTCAAAGTCACAAAAGAATGCGCCTTCTTTTACTTCCCCCCTCCCAAGAGGAAGGGCTAAAAATTCAGAAATCAGGGCTTTTTCTTTAATTTAAGGATAAATTGAAATAAGAAAATCCTTATATTCAAAAGTAGGCTAGAATTTGACATAACAGCCCGTGAGGACTAAATTACGATATATAAGGGACTTTATATCGAAAACAGGGGTGCTTTTTAATATATGAATATACGTGATTTTCAAGCAGGCGAGCTCAAACAACAGTATGAATACAAAAGCTTCTCACCAGAGGCGATTAACCATGCCTGGGAAATAGCAGATGGTGAAATCCAGCAATTGCTGAGTGACGCAGACAGGGCATTGGGAGAATTGAATGCCTTTTCCCAACTGGTGCCGGATGTCGATTTTTTCATACGCATGCATATTACAAAAGAAGCAACCCAGTCCAGTCGCATAGAAGGGACGCGCACTAATATAGAAGAGGCCCTGCTGGATGAAAAAGATATTGAACCAGAGAAAAAAGACGACTGGATCGAAGTACAGAACTATATCAAAGCCATCAACGACGCGATTGGGCAATTAGAAACCCTGCCATTATCAAATCGTTTATTACGTAATACTCACCGAATCCTGATGCAAGGTGTGCGTGGTGAAAGCAAGCAACCGGGTGAGTTTCGTAAAAGCCAGAACTGGATAGGTGTCAGCCTGAAAAATGCCATCTTTATTCCGCCTCATCAGGATGAAGTAGATGAGCTAATGAGTGATCTGGAGAAGTTTATTCATAATGATGAACTGAAGGTGCCACATCTAGTAAAAATAGCCATTGCCCACTACCAGTTTGAAACTATCCATCCATTTCTGGATGGTAATGGGCGACTTGGTCGATTGATGATAGCGTTGTATCTGGCTAATTTTGGCCTGTTGCATAAACCTGCCCTGTATCTATCAGATTATTTCGAACGCAATAAAACTGAATACATAGATCGCCTGATGGCTGTGCGAGAAGCAAACAGAATGAAAGAATGGCTGGTGTTTTTTTTATATGGTGTACGTGAAACTGCGGAAAGCTCAATACAGGTATTTAAAGACATTATCCTGCTGAAAGGGAAAATGGAACGCGAAGTATTATCGCATTTCAGTACACGTAGACAGGAAAATGCACAGGCACTAATGCAGTATCTGTATCAAACACCGGTAACCAACATAAAAACGGTTGCCCAACAACTCGATTTAAAGATCAACACAGCATCAGCATTAATAAATGATTTTGTTAAACATAATGTGCTCACTGAATTAACAGGCAACAAGCGAAACAGAACATTTTTATTTGAGGAATATGTCCTGATATTCAGTCGCCAATTTACAGGGCGGGAATGACGGGAGGACCTGAGTGCAAAGCAGTCGAAGGGAGCATACTGAAGCCCCGTTCGCCCTGAGCGCGAAGCAGTCGAAGGGCATTCATGGTTCGACTGCTCGTTTTACTCGCGCTCACCACGAACGGTTTTTTTCAAAGCAACAAAAAAGGCCGATTAAATCGGCCTTTCTTTTACTCCCTCCCCCTTTACGGGGGAGGGTTGGGGAGGGGGTAAAACTAATTACCTGTTTCTACGTACATCCTGTAAATGCTGGCGAATATGTGCCACTTTACCAACCTGATTTCCAATGTAATAACCAAATACGAACAAAACCAAACCTGCCGCTAATATCGTTGTCATCATCTTCTTCTACCTTCTCTTATTCTTCAAAACTGTTGGATTTTTGCCCTATATATAAAGACTGTATCGGACGCATCTAGTTCATCTGAACCCCAAAACAAGCCTCGAAACCACTTTAAAAATTTCACCAATTATTAAGGTATTATCCAGCTTTGTGCTGTATCCTCTTGTATCTAAAAAGGATATACCCTAGATTAAGTGCAGGCACCAAAAGGACCCAAATCACCCATGCTCAAATTTGCGACCCAGTTCACACTCTGGCTCCTGCTGAGTCTGGCCACCCCGGCCATGGCAGATGACCGGGTCATTTACGACATCACCCTGCACAAACCCGAGGAAATTCGGGCCCTGCTCGAGCGTATCGAAAAGACCTCCAAAGCCCCGCGCCCGAAACAAAGTCACCCGCCCATCGCACTCGTCCTGCATGGCCCCGAAGTCGATATATTCACCATCAAAAATTACCCCCGATATCAGGACATCGTCGACAAAGCCGCCCGACTCGACGCGCTCGGCCAGATAGAAGTCAAAATGTGCCGCACAAAAATGGGCGAACACAACCTCACCGAACAAGACATTCCTGCCTTTATCGAAACCGTGCCCTTTGGGCCGGATGAAGCAGCAAGACTGGAAGAAAAGGGCTATCAGCGGTTTCGGTTTTAAAGGGAATAAAAACCAGATAGTAGCCCGGATGTAGCGACCTGAGTAACACGAAGAAATGCTTGATGAAAGCTCGAAGAGGGTTCTGAAGTAAGAGCGGAATCCGGGAAATGCCCCCCGGATTCCATTTCATTCCATCCAGGCTACAGAATAATCATTCTGACCCATTCCGTACACCAAAAATAACTGTACATTATTAATGTACATACTATATTTATGTGCATGGAGACTAAGAAAAAACACACAGAACGGGATATCCTCGATCAGGCCTTACAAGCAGTAAAGCAGGAGACTGGTTTACGCATGCGTGTCAAAAAGACCAATGCCATACTCAACAACTATCAAGTTGATGCACTTATTCAGATAGACGACACCAAGCAGGTAGTCGCAGTAGAAATTAAAAAATGGGCTCAACAGGCAAATTTGGGAGCCTTAATAAATCAGGTTAAACAGCTACCCAAAAAAGGCATGCTGGTTGCGGATTACGTGAACCCGAAAATGGCAGAAAAATTACGCCATGAGGGTGTGCAGTTCATCGATACTGCCGGTAACGCGTTTATCAATATGCCACCAGTCTATATGTATGTGACTGGCCATCGATGTGAGACGCCTCAATTTATGCCAACCGAAGGGGGAGCCAAACGCGCATTTGAGCCAACCGGCCTGAAGGTTATTTTTGCCTTCTTGTGTTATCCCGAGTTGGTGAATGCACCTTATCGTGAGATTGCAGAAAAAGCAGGTGTCGCAGTTGGTACCGTTGGTTGGGTGCTTAATGGTTTGAAAGCGGCAGACTTTATTCGCGACAAAGGTGACAATCAGCGCCGTCTGGTTCACGCTAAAAAATTATTAATGCGCTGGGTTGAAGTCTATCCCGAGAAGCTTCGGCCCAAGCAATTTATCGGTGAGTTTATCGCGGATGAACCAAATTGGTGGAAGAATATAAATATAAAGAAATACCATGGCTATTGGGGCGGCGAAATTGCGGCCGCCAAATATACACGTTATCTCAAACCACAGATTGCGACTCTTTATATACATGATGATGCACTGGCTCGACTTTTAGCCGATGGCCGTTTACGCAAAGCAACCACATGGCCTGGTGATGCACCGGGGGTGGTGAAGATTTATCGGCCATTCTGGAATGAAGATATTATTGAGCCAGATATAGAAATAAAAAAAGGATACGTTCACCCCATTCTGGCGTATGCTGATCTCGTCGCAACGGGTGACACAAGGAATAGTGAAGTAGCACGGAGGATTTATGACGAGCGGATTGCTCAATATTTCAGGGAAGGTTGATGATCAAATCACAGAAGTATTTGAACTAGTAAATAGTATTTTAGCCGAACTGAAAATGCCCTATGTTGTAGTCGGTGCATCTGCGAGAGACCTGGTTATGCATTATGGATATGGGGCTACGGTACAACGTGCTACGGAAGATGTGGATTTTGCCATTGAAGTTTCTGGTTGGAAGGTATTTGATATTCTTAAAAGCAAACTCGGTGAAAAAGGATTTCATACTACAAGTGCACCGCACCGACTCATTAGCCCAAATGATATGATTATTGATATAGTGCCGTTTGGTGGTATTGAAGATGAACAAGCCTCTATCTCATGGCCACCAACAGAGGAGATAACAATGAATGTGCTGGGATTCAAGGAAGCTTGCGATCATGCACAATGGGTACGCATACAAGACGCACCTGAAATTGATATCCCTGTTGCCACGCCAGAGGGCATGGTTTTATTAAAAATGATTGCATGGACAGATCGCGCCCGTGACTTACGAAAAAAAGATGCAAAAGACATCGCGTATTTATTATCGACGTATGAAACAATACCCGAAGTAAAAGAGACTCTATACACAGACACGGAAATAATAGAAACCTATGATTGGGACATTACGCAAGCTGCGGCTTATTTATTAGGTCAGCGTGTAAGCAATATAGCAAACTCAAACACATCTAAAACAATTAAAGCACTGGTTAATGAAGAAATAAAAGAGTTAAACATGGATTTATTGATCGAAGAGATGTGTACACATATTGGAAATGAGTTTGAACGAAAATCACAATTAGTGTCTGCTTTTCTGGATGGGTTTAATAGTTGAAGAGAGAAAACCATGCCATTATTTTCTAAATCAAAAACGGTTGAATCTACCGCATTTTCTGAATTCATCCGCAATGCCTCTTCCAGAGAAAAGAAGCGTGTGTATTCTGCTGTGTTGAAGAAGGCCACAGAGAGACAATTCAGTGTAATTCGCAAGGTAGGAAAAACGGGAAAAACGGGGTCAGAGAACAATTATTCCTAATATTAGTAAATATTGTTCTCTGACCCCAGTATTAACACCAGTATTACCAACCATTCCACCCCAACAGGACATAATCCGGGGGGATTGTGTTATCAACTTTGTGCTACCTTTCACTATCAGAATTTTTATATAGAGTATTCATTCGATGATAACAGCAACAACCTGGTTGAGTTTTGCATTTGGTCTTGGGCTATTCATGCGCCTGATCGGCCTGCCGCCGCTGGTCGGTTATCTGGCGGCCGGTTTTTTACTCAGCTCGCTCGGGCATGAAACCAATGACATCCTGAATCAGGTCGCGCATGTCGGTGTGTTACTGCTGTTATTCAGTATCGGCCTGAAACTACGCCTGCGTTCCATCATCACCAGGGAAGTCCTGTTTGGTTCCATCCTGCACATGGCCATCATGATCGGCCTGGTTTATGTTGCGAACGTCACGCTATTTGGCATGGAAGAACAACTCGCCTTAATCATCGCGATTGCGCTGTCATTTTCGAGTACGGTTGTGGCGGCCAAGGTGCTGGAAAGCAGGAAAGAGTTACGCGCCTTTCACGGTCGCCTCGCCATCGGTATTTTAATCATGCAGGATTTGGTCGCGGTGGCCGTGCTCAGTGTCGGCAGCGGCACCACACCATCGCCGTTTGCCTTTCTGTTGTTTGGCCTGTTTTTCATTCGCCCGTTATTTCATCGTTTACTCGACGTCAGTGGCCATGGTGAGCTGGTCATCCTTTATGGTTTATTACTTGCGGTCGTCATCGGCGGGCATGGCTTTGAGTACTTCGGTTTAAGCTCGGAACTGGGCGCCTTACTGTTTGGTGTGTTACTGGCTGATCATAAACGCGCGATTGAAGTATCCAATTCAATCTGGGGTCTGAAAGAAATCTTGTTGGTCGGTTTCTTTTTACAAATCGGCCTCATGGGCCAACCAACCATGGCGATGCTGGTGGATGCCTTATTAATTAACCTGCTCATCATTTTCAAAATCCTGTTGTTCTTCGGCATTATGGTTATGTTTCGTCTGCGTGCGCGCACCGCCTTTCTGGCCAGCCTGTCGTTGGCCACCTTCAGTGAGTTTGGTTTGATCGTGGCAAACATGGCGGCACGCAATGAATGGTTAAGCAATGAATGGATGGTACTGCTGGCGTTAACCATTGCGATCTCGTTTACCATAGCCGCCCCCTTCAACCGCTATTCGCATGAAATTTATAGCTGGCTGGAAAGCAGGCTGACAAAATTCGAATCATCCAAACGCCACCCGGATGATGAACCCATCAATATCGGCAACTCGCATATCATGGTGGTCGGTATGGGCCGTGTTGGCAGCGGTGCCTATGAATTTCTGGCCCAACAAAACGAACGCGTGATCGGGCTGGACTCTGATCCCGTTAAGGTTGAAATGCATCGCGAACAGGGCAGAAGGGTGCTCTACGCCGATGGTGAAGATCCCGGCCTGTGGCGCAATATTCAGCTGGGTGGCGTGCATACCGTTTTGCTGGCCATGCCCGATGCGTCAGCGAAAGTCATCGCCGCAAAGGAATTACGCGGTATTGGTTTTTCCGGCACAATTTCCGCCACCGTGGTATTTGAAGAAGATATCGAACCCCTGAAAAAAGCAGGCGTTGATTACATCTATAACTTCTACGATGGCATTGGCGCCAGTTTTGCGTTTAACTCTATCGAGTAGGGGTATCAACTTCACCCGTCATTCAGGCCTTCAGAAATCCCACAATCCCACTCCCGAATCCATTTACCTTATATATGGGTGCATGTACTATGGAGGCATAATAAATATAAGGTAATGGGGGAGTATTATGAGGTTCAAGGAAAAACGTCTAATAAACAATTCTTATAGAGGATATAAGTATCTCTATCGCGAAAAAGTGGTTGACTATTTGCGTTTTGCCCAATGTACGTATACAGTATCTATTAACAACACCCGCCACGCATCCCGTAAGATCTGCGCACCCTGGTGGGTTACTTTTTTCTGGGGCTTGCAAAAATGAAGTTTACCAAGCCCGCAACTTCCTTTGATGACCAAATCAAAATACTTGAAAGTCGTGGAATGACAATTCCTGATCATGGCCGCGCTAGACATTACCTTTCTCATCTCAATTATTATCGAATAGGAGCCTATTGGTTACCATTTGAAACAAACCACTCGACCCATACTTTTGCAAAGGGTACAAATTTTGAAGATGTATTAAGTTTATATGTCTTTGATCGGGAACTTAGATTGCTGGTTATGGATGCAATCGAAAGAATAGAGGTATCTGTTCGCACTCAATGGGCATATCATTTGGCACATACTTACGGTAGTCATGCTCACCTCAATAGTAGTATTTTTAACTGTCAAAATGAATATTTAAATACACTGGCTAAACTTGCAGGTGAAATAGGTAGAAGCCGTGAAACTTTTATTAAGCATCTGCTAACAACATATGATGAAGCGATGCCGGCAATATGGGCTGTGGTTGAAATAATATCGTTTGGTCAACTATCTAAATTTTATGCCAATCTTAAAATGCGGCATGATAGAAATAAAATTGCACAGATATATAATCTTGATGAAACAATTCTAATCTCCGTTTTACATCATCTAAATACAGTAAGAAATACTTCAGCACATCATAGCCGCCTATGGAATCGCAGTTTTACCGTCACAATGAAAAGGCCTAAGAAAGATCCACAAATACTTAGACAAAGTTTTAATCCTAGTAAGGATAGAAAAATTTATAATACCCTGGTGATGCTGGAATACCTGATGGAAAAAATCAGCCCCGGCACGCACTGGAAACAACGTTTGTTTAAACTGTTTCAGGATCATCCTGTGGTCGATCCAAAAGCCATGGGTTTTCCAGACAACTGGAAAAACTTGCCAATTTGGCAGTAGAAATTTAGTTATTTAAAACTTTATAAAACACATTTTAATTATAGAAAAGAAGCATATGAACTTTAAATTAACCCTATCACGCTTAGAGAGCCTCCTGTTAACTGCCTGTGACGATCTTCGTGGCAGTATGGATGCAAGTGAATACAAAGAATATATTTTTGGTATGTTGTTCCTTAAACGTGCCAGTGATTTATTTGATCAACGCCAAGTTGAATTAAAAAAAGAATTCTCAGCCAAAGGCATGAGTGAAGCCGATATTGAAATCGCGCTAAATGATCCAGATAACTATTCCGGTAAGTATTTCTTTGTTCCAGAACGTGCACGCTGGAACCAGGGCTGGGATGAAGAGGTTGTCGAAGATGGTGAAACAAAAATTATTCACCATGCTGCATTAAAACATGTGAAAGAAAATGTCGGAACCATGTTGAATAAAGCATTGGAATCAATCGAAGATGCAAACCTTGATGCATTACAAGATGTACTTAAAGGCATTAACTTCAACCGCAAGATTGGACAACGTACTCTTGATGACGATACCCTTGCCAACTTTGTACAAAACTTTGAAAAAATCCCCCTTAAAGATGAGGATTTCGAATTTCCTGATTTGTTAGGTGCCGCTTACGAATGGTTAATCAAATACTTTGCGGACTCCGCCGGTAAAAAAGCCGGTGAATTTTATACACCTGCCGAAGTCGTTAGAGTCTGTGTAGAAATCTGTGATCCTAAAGAAGATATGCGTGTATATGATCCAACCTGTGGTTCTGGTGGTATGTTAATCCAGGCACGTGATTATTTACGCGAAAATGGCGGCAAACCAGAGAACCTTCCACTATTCGGTCAGGAAAAAATTGGCACTACCTGGTCTATTTGTAAAATGAACATGCTATTACATGGTATCTCTCACGCAGATATTCGCCAGGAAGATACCATACGAGAACCCCAGCACCTGAGCGAAGACAATGAGCTAAAACGTTTCAACCGTGTCTTGGCAAATCCACCTTTTAGTCAAAACTACATTAAAAAAGATCTCAAATTTCCTGGCCGCTTTTCAGTCATGATGCCAGAGAAAGGCAAGAAAGCTGATCTTATGTTTGTGCAACATATGTTGTCGGTTTTAAAACACGATGGGCGTTTAGCCACCGTCATGCCACACGGTGTGTTATTCCGCGGTGGTGAAGAACGCGCAGCACGAAAACACTTTATTGAACATGGCTACCTGGAAGCCGTTATCGGTCTACCCAGTAACCTGTTTTATGGTACAGGGATTCCCGCCTGCATTCTGGTAATGAACAAGCAAGGTGCTGCCGAACGTGAGCATGTGCTTTTCATTAATGCCGACCGTGAATACCGCGAAGGTAAAGCACAAAATCATCTTCGCCCTGAAGATATCGATAAAATCATTCATGCGTACCGTTCCGGTGAAGATGTACCGGCTTATGCGCGTAAAGTACCCAAAGCTGAAATAGCAGATGAAGATTACAATTGTAATATCCGTCGCTATGTCGATAATGCACCGCCGCCAGAACCCCATGATGTACGCGCACATCTACACGGTGGTGTACCCATTACCGAAGTTGATAGCCTGGAACACTTCTGGAGCAACTACGCACAACTGCGTGACGATAGTTTTATTCCTAGAGATGAAAAATATCTCGATATTGCACCTATCATCAATGACAAGCGTGAGATTGCTGATTTTGTCAGCCTGCACCAGGGCGTGATGAATCGACAGGAACAGTTCATGCAACAATTGGAAAACTGGTGGCAGGCCAATCTACCCATTGTCGAAGCGCTGGCACCTGATCCAGAAAATCAGCATGAAACCTCAGGCAATGTTTACCATATGCGCAGTACCTTGTTAAACAGCATTGCCGAAGAACTTGCCGGGCAAGCGCTGCTCACCGCCTCACAAGTGCGCGGTGCCTTTGCCAACTATGTGGATTTGCTCAAGGCTGACTTCAAATCCATCGCCGCCAGTGGTTGGGGGCCGGAACTCATTCCCGACCAGGATATCCTGCAAAGCCAGTTCCCTAAAGTGTTGGAAGAGCTAGAGCAAGCCCAAACCCGCTTGGCTGAATTGCAAGCCCTGTTTGCCGCTGCTGATGAAGAAGATTTTGAAGACACCGAAGACAGCGGCGTGTTACCCAGTAGCGAAGTCAAAAACAAAAAAGACGAATTAAAACAATCTAATGCTGAATGGAAAGCCCAGCTTAAACTCATCAAAGATCTGGCCGGTAATATCTTCGCTGAAATTAAAGCCGCCGATCACTTACCTAAAGGTAAGAAAAAAGGCACTTATTGCACAGAAGGCTTAACCCAAAAAGACCCTCAGTTTACCAATGGCAAACGTATTTTAGATTTGGCGGTACAAGTGAAGCATCAAAGTGAATATGCTGAAGCTATCACCGAAGCGATCACGCAAGCTCAGTTTGCCCATGAACGCGCCGAATCCATCACCCAAAGTCTGGCACGCCATAAACTGCTGGAAGATGAAGTCAAAGAACTCAGGGCTACTATCAAAGGCATTGAGAACAAACGTGATGAACTAGTTGAGAAGGCCCGCAAGGAAATCTCTATCGATAAAGCACGCACTGTTATTATTGAACGCCTGCGCCAGGTATTGATGAATACCTATCAAGCCTATTTGCGAGCAGACCAACGTGCTTGTATCAAAGCGATTGAGAATCTGTGGACGAAATATGCGGTAACCGCTAAGACCATAGAAGATGAACGCAATGCTGCTTCAAATCAGCTAAAAGAATTTTTGGTGGAGTTGGGGTATGAATGACGATTCACCTAACGTTTCTATAAAACCTTTAGGAAAAATTGCAACGCTTCGACGCGGCATAACATATTCTGCTGATATGCTAGTTGAAAGAGATTTGGGTATTCCCTATATCAATATGAAGTCATTTAAAAAGGGTGGGGGATTCAACAAGGAGGGATTAAAGTATTTTAGCGGACCACATGTGGTGGAAGATTTGGCTAAAGAAAATGATTTGCTTATAGCAAACACAGATGTGACTCTCGATGGTGATATTGTTGGTATCCCAGCATACTTGCCAGTTCATATAAGAAAAAACCCCGTTCTATTTTCTCACCATGTAACTAGGTTAAGGTTAGAAAATGAAATTAATTCTCATTTTTTATATTACTTGTTAAATACTGAGGAGTATCGAAGATGGATGCATAAGTATGCACGAGGTACTACCGTACTTATGCTTGACATGAATGCAATTAAACGCATTCCTATACGTTATCCTGCGACAATAAAAGTTCAAACTGAAGTTGTTAGGAGAATCGAGATTATTGATTACGCTATAGAAAAAACCGAGGCACTAATTAAAAAATATCAGAACATCAAAGTAGGTTTGATGCACGATCTATTTACCCGCGGCATCACCGCCGACGGCAAACTCCGTCCACCCAGAGAAGAAGCCCCGGAGTTATATCAAGAAACGCCTATTGGTTGGATTTCGAAGGATTGGAATGTAATTCCATTGGGGCAAATATCAGACATAACCTCAGGTGTTACTCTTACTTCAAAAGTTACACCAGATCAAACAATAATAGTACCTTATTTAAGAGTGGCTAATGTTCAAGATGGCTACTTGGATTTGTCAGAAATTAAAGAAATAAAGGTAAATAAAAAAACATTCATCAATTTGTTATTACAGCCTGGTGACGTTCTCATGAATGAGGGTGGTGATTTCGACAAGCTGGGTAGAGGGACAGTATGGCAAGGTGAAATTGAACAATGTATACATCAAAACCATGTGTTCAGAGTACGAACAGACAAAAATATTTTGCGATCATTCTATTTGGCTTATTGGTCTGAATCGAATTTCGGCAAAAAATATTTTATTTTAAGTTCAAAACAGTCAACAAATCTGGCGTCAATAAATTCAACACAATTAAAAGCATATCCAATTGGGGTGCCTGATGATGGAGAGCAAATTCGCATAGAAGAAAGAATAGATTCAATAAATAGTAAAATACAGTCGCTTAAAGATGAGCGAAATAAACTGTCAAATCAGAAATCAGGTTTAATGCACGATCTGCTTACTGGCGAAGTCGAAGTAAAGGTTGATGAACCTGAGGCAGCCCATGTCTGAATACACGGAAGTAGAACAGCCTTTTCTTGAGCAGCTTCATGGGCTAGGTTGGAACCCTATTGACCAGGGGCCGGATATTCCCCAAGACCCAAGTAAAAGCTTGCGCCAGAATTTCCGCCAATGGCTGTTACCCGATGTTTTTAACCAGGCTATTTCTGCCATTAATAAAACTGCTTCTGGTGAAGAGTGGCTTACCAAAAAACAACTGCAAGACTTGCAGGATGAAATCTTGCGCCAACCTAACCGGACTTTATTAGAAGCCAACGAAGCCATTCAAAAGCTGTTATTTAAAACCCAGGTGGATGTGAATGAAGCCACCGGTGAGCAAGACCCTGTTGTTAAGTTAATCGACTTGTCTAACCCGGAAAATAATCAGTTTCATGCCATTAATCAATTCCGTATCGACACACCGGGTTGTGTTAAGCAGTTCATCATTCCTGATATTGTGTTGTTTGTGAATGGCATACCTTTGATCGTTGTGGAATGTAAAAAGGGTGGGCCAACCTGTGCTAACCCCATGGCGGAAGCCTTTGAACAATTACAGCGCTATATGAATAAGCGCAAGGCCACTCATCAACAAGGTTTAAAAGAAGGTGAACCACGACTTTTTCATACTGCCTTGATGGTGGTGCGTACTTGTGGTCTGGAGGCAGATTACGGCACTATTACCTCAGGCCTTGAGCATTTCTTTCCTTGGAAGACCCAATGGCCTAATGATGACTCAACAGCTAAAGATATGAATCAGCAACAGCAACTTATCAGCGGCATGCTGTCGAAATCTAATTTGCTGAGTATCTTGCGTACTTCTAGTGTATTTATGGATACCGATGGTGGTCCACGGATTAAAGTGGTTTGTCGTTATCAACAGTTTAGAGCAGCCAATAAAATTGTTGAGCGTTTACGACATGGAAAAAATGTGGCTGATAAAAGTGGCGTGGTGTGGCACACGCAAGGTTCGGGTAAAAGCCTGACTATGGTATTTGTGGCACGTATGTTACGTGTCTCAAAAGATTTAAATGATTACAAAATACTGCTTATTAATGATCGTGTAGATCTTGAGGATCAACTAGCAGAAACTGCAACATTGATCGGTGGCCGAATTAATAGTATTGAAAGCACCCAATCTTTGCGTGAGCACCTGGCAACTGATAGCTCCGATATTAATATGGTGATGGTGCATAAATTTCAGGTGCGCGAGCAAAGTTTACCCTTGAAAGTTGCAGAAGCACTTGGCACCTATCTAGGTATGCCAACTGGGCAAACGTTTGGTGTAGTGAATGATTCATCACGTATTGTATTGATGATTGATGAAGCACATCGTACTCAAGGCTCAGATCTGGGTGATAATATATTTGAAGCATTTCCAAATGCGGCACGGATTGCTTTTACCGGCACGCCGCTAATTACAGATAGACATGGTGAGAAAAAGACGCATAAACGATTTGGTGAATATATTGATACTTACCGTTTAATGGATGCTGTTAACGATGGAGCTACTTTACAGATACTGTATGAAGGTCGTACTGCTGATTCGGCTTTAAATGATAAATATGGTTTTGAGACCCAGTTTGAAAATTTATTTAAAGATCGTAGTGAAGAAGAACTACTGGCAATCAAAAAGAAGTATGGAGCTACTGGTGATATTTTAGAAGCCGAACAACGTATTAATGCCATTGGGAAAGATATGGTCAATCACTATCTTGAACATATCTTTCCCAATGGTTTTAAGGCACAGGTGGTTTGTCATTCTAAATTAGCAGCAGTGAGATACCAGACAGCAATTCATGCAGCATTACAAGAGAGGATCGAACAACTAAGATCTGTGCCTAACCCAGATGAAGAGCTTATAAAGAAAATATCATTTTTAAAGGCCGTAGTTGTTATATCAAGTGATGGTACGAATGAAGCTGCCTATATCACTGAAGCACGCAAGCAAGCCAAAGCATGGAATGCAGTTGATAATTTTTGTCGTTCTTTCGATATGGATGATCCTGACAAGGCAGATACCGGCATTGCCTTTTTGATTGTGTGCGATATGTTAATGACCGGTTTTGATGCACCTATTGAGCAAGTGATGTATATCGATAAAAAGATTCGAGAACACACTTTGTTGCAGGCTATTGCCCGAACCAATCGTGTTAAACAAGGTAAAAAGCGTGGCTACGTGGTGGATTATATTGGTTTGACTGAAAACATGACTGAAGCACTCACATTGTATGCGGCGGCTGATGAACAACAAGAATTGGCGCAAGGACTAAAAAGCATCACCTCAGAGATGCCAGTTTTGGAAGAACGCTACCAGCGTTTATTGCAATTATTCTCAGAAAACAAGGTGGCACAAGTTAAAGACTTTGTAGAAGGTAAATTACTAAATATTGAAGCCGATGCCGCCATTGTGCATGAGGCAGTAAAGTTGCTTAAAGATGAAAAAACCCGGGCAGATTTTGATGTTTACCTGAAAAAATTCCTGATGAGCATGGATATTATATTACCGCATCAAGCAGCAAATCCTTTTCGGGTTCCAGCCAAACGTTTTGGCTATATTCTAAGAGTGGCCAAGGAACGCTATAAAGATACAAGTCTAAATTTGGGTGATGCAGGTGAAAAAATTAAAGATTTAATTAATGAACACTTGATTAGTCTTGGCATTAATCCAAAGGTGCCGCCAGTTGAATTATTATCAGAAGATTTTATCGAGAATTTGAATAAGCATGCAGCGGGAAATGCAGAGGCTAAGGCCAGCGAAATGGAACATGCTATTCGTAAACACTGCACGGTACATCATAATGAGGATCCAGCATTTTATAAGAGCTTGTCAGAGAAAGTTGAAAATCTGATCGACCAGTATCAAGATCAATGGGAGAAATTGGCGGAAGAATTAGAAAAACTTCGTGTTGAAGCTATAGAAGGAAGAAAAGCAGGCGAAGAAGGGATGAGCAAAGAAGCGACAACCTTCTATGAACACATCGCAAACGAAGCTTTTGACAACGGTGAAGTACCATCTGAAGAAAAAGCAAAGATGAAGGTACTAATGGAAGCTATAGTAGAAACATTGCAAGACAGTATTGGTAGTATCGATTTTTGGAATAATGCTGACAAACAAAAGAAAACCCGCAGTGACATAAAAACAGCATTGACTTTAACTGGTATTGATCAGCTAAAACAAAAACGCGAGAGGGTGGCTGTAGAAATCATGAAGCTGGCTAAAAACAGACATGATGAATTGATTAAAGGCACATATGGAGGTGGTGAAAAATGAACGCAAGACGTGTTCGAGATATTGAATATCAGCTTTTATCTGGTAGTGAGCGAAAAACAACTGATATTGTTATTGAGCGAAATGGGGAAGTTGTTGTACGACCCCCAAAAAATTGCAGTCCAGAAAAAGTAGATGCTGTAGTTGAAAGTAAGAGGATGTGGATTTATAGAAACCTTGCTGAGTGGCGAGATTTGAATGCGACTGCCGTTGTGCGCGAATGGGTCAATGGTGAAACTTTTTTGTATTTAGGAAGATCTCATCGATTGTCTTTGATGGCAAATCAGGACAGCGCTTTAAAATTGAAGGATGGTAGATTTTGTTTAAACCGCAATTTAATTGATGAAGGCGGAACTGATGCAGCCAAACATGCCTTTGAGCAATATTATATCGTCAAGGGTTTACAGAGAATAAAAAACAGAGTGGAGTACTACACACCTAAAGTTGGTGTTAGACCAACATCTATTAAAGTTAAAGAAATGGGTTATCGGTGGGCTAGTTGCGGTAAAAATAACAGCTTAAGTTTTCATTGGAAGTGCATGATGGCCCCGCCTAAAATTATTGACTATATAATTGTTCATGAACTTTGCCATATCCACAAACAAAATCATTCTGATGCGTTTTGGAATGAAGTGGATAAAGTAATGCCTGATTACAGAGAGCGGAAAGAGTGGTTAAAATTAAACGGTGCCAACCTGGATTTATAATAGATGAAAAAGCTTATTAAGCCAAGGGGTATGGTCAAGAGTGATTTTGATGAATTTATAGAACTCTATAAGGCAGATGATAGAAGCAAACGACGTGAGTCTAAAAAGAACGAAAGATGGAAGTCATTTACATACGATGAGTTAATAGCAAGAGATAAAACTAATCTAGATATATTCTGGCTAAAAGATGATTCATTAGAAGACACAGAAAACTTACCTGCACCCGATATATTAGCGCAAGAAATAGTTGAACAACTCGAAGCGGCGTTGGAGGAATTTCGGAGTGTGGAAGAGGTGTTGCCCAGCAATGATGTTTAACTTATGAAAACTACTGTATTTAAGCTAATTGATCCAATATTCGAAATGGTTGATGAGAACTCTGATCTAGTCAAAGAGATTTATATAGCACCAACATTACCGGCATATGCAATTTTGAACTCTGAGGTTGAAAGATCATGTGAGACTATAGATCTTATGTATATGCCAGCAAGACATGAGGTATCGATTGATAGAATAATTATTGATGGTGTTAATTCATTATTACCTACAGAGGTACGTAGTGCTACTCTTACGGTTAATTACTCAGGTATTCGTGATTACAAATTATTATTTCCTCAAGTGACAAATAAAAGATTAAAGGAACGATTAGGTCAGTTTGCAGAAGAAGCTGAAATAGCATTTGATGCAGGCGCATGGATGTCATTCACCATTATGGCTGCATCAGTCCTTGAAGGATTATTATTTGATGTTTATGAAAAATATCATTTTCATGAGCTAATTGATTTAGCTAATGAAAATGGTGCAATAACCAATGATGAAGCCGACCTGCTTAATAATGTAAGAGAAATACGGAATAGAGTGCATGCCAGTAAATATAAGCAGTCATTTTCAGATCGTAAAGTCAGCAATGATTTATATGTGTTATATGATAGATTAATAAAAAAAAATTGGGCTAAGAAAGATGTATGAATTTAAAAAAAACATGTGCTTTAATATATTTTGGCAATTAAAGGGTTTGTTAGCATGTCATTAATCAGTCTTTGGAATTCGAATAAAACAGACATAGAGTCTAAGCAGATACAATCAATAGGGTCAGACTCAATTGAAACATAAATTATCCAAATGTATAAAGAAAATATCCATGTATTCTTTTCAGGGAAATCATAAAAATATTGTTACACTTGAATAGTGAATAAAAAAACAGCCATATATGATTCTCCTGCCAGCAAGGATATTTCAATTGAAAAATTAGTTGAAATATTTAAAGGCCTTGGTGTTAGTCGAGTTTTGTATAAATCATTATCCCCCAATGACAATAGCAAGAACCAGCCTTATCTGGCAGGCCATCTTACAGACTTAGGCTTTATTCCTACAGGCGAAATCACTGAATCCAAATCCACTTCTGGTAAAACCAAAGATCCAAAACGACAAATAAAATATACAGCCTCTCTTGATTATTCCTGGGTTTCTTCAGATGGACAATTATTTACAGCCCCGGATGCAAAGCTTATTTATTACCCGCAATATCCTGAAGTCAGGCTTTCCGGTTTTGTTACCAAATGCAATTTTGATATGGGCGGTTGGATGGATCCTTTAAAAAAAGGAAGAAGCTCTGGCCGGGTTTTGTTTTTCGGTCTAAAGGATACAGGTGAAATATTGGCTTACCTGGCTGTACCTGATACCCGTATTGCAAAAGAAATACATGATTATCCCTCAGTTACTGTAAGTGGTGTTTTTAATGAAATTGCCTTGATACAAAGTGATCGTACAGGTGATTCAAAAGATATTCTGATTTCCGAGTTATGCCGAATTCATCAAAAAGAGTGGATTGCTGGTAAAAAACTTAATCCAGATAGAACGTTTAAGGAATATAAGGCACAAAATGGTGGCGGGTATACGATGGAGGCTGAACTTGGCATTATACCGAACGGTATTGCCGAGCCTGATTTTATGGGGTGGGAAATCAAACAGTTTGGCGTAAAAAAATGCCACCTGATTAACAGCAAGCCATTGACAGTCATGACGCCTGAGCCTGATGGTGGTTTTTATGTTGAACAAGGTGTTGAAGCTTTTGTTCGCAAGTATGGATACACCTCAACTGACAAGCCCGATAGATATGATTTTACTGGTCGTCATTTTTCAGGAACGGTTTGTGATAAATCAGGGTTGCTTCTTGTAACACAAGGTTATGATCCTGAAACCGACACGATTACGGATGGAGGAGGTAGTATTGCCCTTTTGGATAATAAAGGTAATCCAGCATCAATATGGACATTTGCCAAGATTATGGCGCACTGGAAAAGAAAACATGCAAAGGCGGCATATATTCCATCACTTTCCAGAAATGAATCTGATAAATCCCGCTGTTATTCATACTGCAATAATGTTCGCCTTTTTGAGGGAACAACCTTTAACAAACTGCTTAAAGGTATTGCAGAGAATCACGTTTATTATGATCCAGGTATTAATATTAAAAATGCTGATACAAAGCCTGTTTCAAAAAGACGGAGCCAGTTCAGGATAAAATCATCAGAATTACACCACCTGTACCATTCTCAGGAAGATATAGACGTTTTGAAGCCGTAATCAGGCTAAAATTTACTTGTTGCAAAAGGGACAAAAAAGGGAAATAATTACCTCAATATTTCCCTTATATAACAAGAAGAATAATTATGGATGCAAAGGTCACTACCCGCAACTTACTCAAGATTGCAATGGAACGTTACTCACCAGTTGATATTGCCAGAAAGCTGAATGTTACCCCTAAGACGGTTCGAAATTGGGAGGTTAGGGAAGATGGGCCTCCAGAATATCGTACATCTCAGCTGCAGGGATTACTGTTTGGTAATGAACCATCTAATGAAGGTGACTTTACCTTTATTGATCTGTTCGCAGGAATTGGTGGAATGCGTAAGGGGTTTGAGAAGAATGGTGGAAAATGTGTTTTTACCAGTGAGTGGGATAAATACGCAATAAAGACCTATTGTGACAATTTTAAAGTCGATCATCAGATTGTCGGAGATATAACGCAGGTATCTGAAAAGGATATTCCAGATCACGACGTACTCCTTGCCGGTTTTCCGTGTCAGCCGTTTTCAATTGCGGGTGTTTCTAAAAAAAATTCCTTGGGAAGAAAACATGGTTTTAAGGACAAGACACAGGGAACACTGTTTTTTGATGTTAAAAGAATCATAAAAGAAAAACAGCCGAAAGCCTTCTTGCTGGAAAATGTCAAAAACCTCAAAAGCCATGATAAAGGAAGAACATTCCAGGTTATCCAGGAAACACTACAGGATGAACTGGGTTATAGAATTTTCCCAATGGTTGTAGACGGCAAGGGTTTTGTACCCCAGCATC
The DNA here is from genome assembly GCA_029882995.1 of Gammaproteobacteria bacterium. GTDB lineage: Bacteria > Pseudomonadota > Gammaproteobacteria > DAOVJZ01 > DAOVJZ01 > DAOVJZ01. Next base: position 28,472 of record JAOUJV010000008.1, read on the forward strand.
GTGAACGTATATATATTGTAGGCTTCAGAGAAGATACTGATTTTTCCTGGGATGCATTCAGAAAAGTAAAGAAAGATAAAATGGTAATGGATGATATCTTTCATTCACAGGATGGCTCTGAAAAACCAGAAAAGGACTACACAACAGGAAAGTATGCCAAGGTAAACGAAAAATATATTCTCAGCGATAAACTCTGGCAATATCTTTATGACTATGCGGCCAAGCACAAGGCTAAAGGTAATGGTTTTGGTTACGGTATGGTAACGAAGAATAGTGTTGCCAGGACCTTGTCAGCAAGATACTACAAGGATGGTTCAGAAATACTTGTATCAAGAGGTCGTGGTAATCCGCGCAGATTAACGCCAAGAGAATGTGCGCGGCTTATGGGTTATCCAGACAGTTTTAATATTCCAGTTTCAGACACCCAGGCCTACAAGCAGTTTGGTAATTCGGTTGTTATGCCTGTCATTGCCGAGATTGCCAGAATCATGAAGCCACACATTATTGAACTTAAGGAAGAGGAAGCAGAAGCAATTCATCAGGGAAGGCTGGCATTGGCCAGTGGTTGATGTTGTAGATAAAAAGACCCGTAGCCGGATGATGTCTGGCATACGTAGCGAGAACACGAAACCTGAAATTGTCTCGCGAAAGGCCCTTCACCATCTTGGCTACAGATTCAGGTTGGGTAGCAGGATTGGAAAAATAAAGCCCGATATTGTTCTTAGTAAATATAAAGTCGCTATTTTTACCCATGGCTGCTATTGGCATCAGCACAAAGGCTGTAAACTGGCTTATTCTGACAGGTCCTATTCAAAGGAATGGTTAAAAAAATTCAGTGATAACAAAGCCAGAGATGAAAGTGTCACTAATCAGTTGCTAGATAAGGGTTGGAGAGTTGTTATATTATGGGAATGCGTAACTCGTAAGGAAGATATATTTATCAAAAAAATTAGTCAGCTCGACAAATGGATAAAAAATAATAAAAAAGATTATATTGAATTCGGATAACACGAAATGTCCTACCTAAGTATCTTCATTAACGACAAACTCGCCTTCGAGTATGATCTTTCAAAAACACTCGATGACAGCCAGCTTGCGTTTCTCGACAAGATGGATAGTGTAACTACCGCAGTTGTGGCTGTAATTGAGCATGTGTGACACTCGTTATTTTATGGGGATATATAATTGGAAAATGAATACTTTTCTTTAATTTGTGCATATCGTGAAAAATTTGATGAAGGCCCACCTACTTGGGAGTTAACTCAAGAGGAAGCTATGCAGAAAATGAAAGAGGCACTAAAAACAGGTGAAAAAATGAAAGGGTTTGATATGAGCAAGTTGCCACCGGACACATTGTTATGAGTATTAAATTTGATTCAATTATTAAAGAGGTTAAAGAAAAATATACACAATTAGTGTTGTCGAAAAAATTCAAATATTCTGATTTACCTAAAAGACTTCCTTCAGCAGGCATTTATTTCTTTTCTGAGGATGGAATCCCTCTCTATGTGGGGAGGACAAATAACCTAAAAAAAAGACTGCAGTACCATACTCGTAACAACCATAACCAGGCAACATTTGCTTTTCTTCTGGCAAGACATGAAACTGGAAATATCAAAGCCTCATATACTAAAAAAGGTTCGCGTTCAGATTTATTAAAAGATAATGTTTTTAGAGAGGCGTTTGATAGAGCTCGTGAACGCATTTGCCATATGGATATTCAGTTTGTTGAGGAGTCTGACCCGATAAACCAAACAATTCTGGAGGTTTATGCTGCATTTGAATCAGGAGCTAAATATAATAATTTTGACAACCATTAAGCAAGATATTGTTTAATTTTTTGCAATTGTGTGGAGCTAAATTACAGGGGTATTTAAATGGCAATTTATCAAATTAATAATGAGAAAATAATTCCCATTAAAGAAACCTCGTTTGCAGAACGTGGTTTAAAAGAGAGAACAGATCTCCAGCGTCTTCTCAAACAACAGGTCGAGATAATATCACCTGATACCTTGGTCATTTCAGAAGAATTTGGCGAATGGGATGAAAGCAGGCGTCGCATTGATATCCTTGCTATTGATAAGGCAGCAAACATTGTTGTTATAGAACTTAAACGCACAGAAGATGGTGGCCATATGGAGTTGCAAGCAATTCGATATGCTGCCATGGTTTCCACGCTTACTTTTGAACGAGTTATTGAGATATACAGTAAATATCTTGGTGCAAACAATATAGAAGGTGATGCCAGAGAGAAAATTCTCGATTTCCTTGAATGGGAAGAAGCGGATGAAGATCAGTTCGCACAGGATGTTCGAATTGTTTTGGCATCTGCAGAGTTCTCAAAAGAATTAACTACAGCAGTGATGTGGCTTAATGAAAGGAATCTGGATATTCGTTGTGTTCGTCTTAAACCATATAAAGATGGTGATCGTACGTTACTAGATGTACAGACTGTTATCCCACTCCCTGAAGCAGAAGACTACCAGGTTAAAATAAGAGAAAAACAGCAAAAAGAAAGGCAATCTCGGCGAACTAATAGGGATACTACACGTTATGATGTCACAATTAATGGTGCAACAGTTGCTAATCAACCTAAGAGAGGCGTGATGTTTCATGTTATTAAGCCCATTATTGATTCTGGTGTCACTCCTGAAAAAGTTGCCGAAATAATTTCTTGGCGAAAGAATAATCTTTTCTATAGTTTTGATGAGGAATTAGATGAAGAACAGGTGAGCACCATATTAATGGAAGAAGATAAAGGTGGAATTATTCCAAAACCAAGGCGTTATTTCAGTAAGGAAGATGAGTTGTTTCATGTGAATGGTAAAACCTACATTTTGACAAACCAATGGGGTGATCGAACTATTGAGGCTGTTGATATACTAAGTAAAGCTTTTTCTAAATTGAATATAAAAGTAGAGCCTGTCTCAGAATAAACGCAATATAAGAATGATCATAAAAAACAAAGACGGATGCCAGGATCAGATCGACTATTTATCAGATCTGATGGAGCGAGATTTACCCGCAGACAAAAAAGGTCTTATTGAACGCGAACTAAAAAATCTTTATTCAGGCAAAAAGGGAGAGGAAACATCTGCCTATTATCTAGATTTTGATTTAAAGAAGACCAAGAATTGGGCGTTAATCCATGACCTCCGTATTGAGCATGATGGCGATGTGGCACAAATAGACCATTTACTGATTGGTAGAATGATGGATATTTATGTTATTGAATCAAAGAATTTTAATTATGGTGTTTCTATATCAGATGATGGGGATTTTAGTTTTTTTTATAAAAAAAAACCCTATGCAATTCCATCGCCGATAACACAAAACGATCGACACATCCGGTTGTTGGATAAATTTCTAACAGATAATGATTTGTTGCCTAAAAGACTCGGTATTACATTAAAGCCATATTATCGAAATATTGTTCTTATTTCGCCCACATCGAGGTTAACCAAGCCTAAAAAGGGTATTTATGACTGTAGCACCGTAATGAAGGCAGATAAATTCACGGAACGATTGAATCTTGATCTTGATGAAAATTCATTAAAAAATATGGTGGGAATGGCAAAGATAATATCTCAGAAGAGCTTATGTGAATTTGCTGAGAAGTTGGCGTTATTACATAAACCAGTCACCATCGATTATGTTGCCAAGTTTGGTTTGAAAGATTCCAGTAATGTTGTTACTGAATTGGTGGACGATTATCATGTTAATCCTCCCTTATGTCCTAAATGCAATAAAGAAATGGTTGTCCGCAACACTAAAAAAGGGAAGAATATTGGAAAAAAGTTCTGGGGGTGTTCAGATTTCCCGACGTGTCGTGGTGTTATTGATATTACCCTACCTGATACATCATCTCCTTTATGTCCTAAATGTGGTGAGAATATGGTAAAGCGGACATCTAAAAAAGGGAAAAATATAGGAAAAGAATTTTGGGGATGTTGTAAGTTTCCTAAATGTTTTGGTTCAATTCAGATAGAGAGCTAACAATGAATGAGGCAACGCTAAAAGGCTCATGCCTATGCGATTCTGTCCAATACGAAGTCATCGGCGAGGCACAATAGCTGCCCGCTAGACGGACATTTTTACAAAAAATACGGGGGTTTTTATGACAGAAGAACAGGCCCAACAGATTGCAGAGCAGTGGTTAGCGCAAGTGGTTGAAACTGCCGGGCAAAGAGACCTTAAGGCGCATATGGGGATGATATCAACCCATGTTAGCGTTCAGGGTGTTCCCGGCTTTGATAACATTGATTACGATATCTGGTACAAGCAGTGCAAACATCAGTTTGAACATGCCATGATAAAAAGCATTGCCTACAAGGGCTTTAACCATATCAGTGCAACGGAGACTCAGATCGTATTCACTGTTTATGAAACAGTGGTGGGGACTGATGGCACGCTGAATGAACAGATTGTCGAGATGTCGCTGGAAAAAGAAGACGATGGTGTATGGCGTCTGGTGCAGGAGCGAGTGCTTATCGAGAATGATGCGATGAGAAATCATGAAACAAAGGAATCGTAGAAATAGTTGGGTCAGAGTAAAAATTCACACAACCAACAAGATTGTTTAAGAGAAGTATAAAAATGTCATACCTAAGTATTTTCATTAACGACCAGCTCGCCTTCGAGCATGATCTTTCAAAATCACTTGATGCCAATCAGCTTGCGTTTCTCGACAAGATGGATGGGGATATGGATCGTGGTTTCAGGATTTCTGGCGAGATGATCAGTGAGCCGGATGCAAAACAAAAGGCGACCTTTGTTGCGATGAACCTGCTGCGTGCCCTGCAACAGGAAGATGATGCCAAGATTGCGGTTGCCTGTGCCTATATTGGTCATCGTTTGCCGCATGTGATTGAGGTGCGTGCCAGTGATCAGGGTGATCGTATTCATATCGAGTTTGTCGAAGAGCATTAAGGCTAATAACGCCGGTTCGAAGTAGCACTGTTAGTACGTAACACCGTGAATTCATTGATTATAAATTCGCTGTCGCATTCTATTCTGATTTTAAACCAGCCGGTTTTGACCCTTCTCGCCATTCCCTTTATATTGTTTTCTCATAACAACAACACGGGGGAGTGGTATGTCGCAAGTTAAGATTTTGCTTGATGAAAACGAGATTCCAAAGCAGTGGTATAACGTGGTGGCGGATATGCCGAATCCTCCCACACCGCCGCTTGGGCCGGATGGCAAGCCGATTGGTCCCGAGGCGCTGACGGCCATTTTCCCGATGTCGCTGATCGAGCAAGAGGTATCGAACCAGCGCTGGATTGATATCCCCGAACCGGTACGCGAGGCTTATCGCATGTGGCGCCCGAGCCCGTTGTTTCGTGCCGTTCATCTCGAAAAGGCACTCGGTACACCGGCAAAGATTTATTACAAGTATGAAGGTGTGAGTCCGGCCGGTTCACACAAACCCAATACTGCAATTGCGCAGGCCTATTACAACCAGCAGGCCGGCATCAAACGCCTGACCACAGAAACCGGTGCAGGTCAGTGGGGTTCTTCTCTCGCGCTGGTCGGGCAGAAGTTTGGCATTCAGGTGCGCGTTTACATGGTGAAGGTTAGTTATGAACAAAAACCGTTTCGTCGTTCCATGATGCAAACCTGGGGTGCCGAGGTGTTGGCAAGCCCGACCGACCAGACTGAATCAGGGCGCAAGATCCTTGCCGCCGATCCGAATTCACAAGGCTCACTCGGTATTGCGATTTCCGAAGCAGTGGAAGAAGCGGCCTCGCGCGCGGATACCAACTATTCACTCGGTTCTGTGCTTAATCACGTGTTATTACACCAGACTGTGATTGGACAGGAAGCGAAGAAACAGCTCGAGATGGTGGGTGATTATCCGGACATGATCTTTGCACCGTGCGGCGGCGGTTCCAACTTTGGTGGTATTGCGTTTCCGTTTTTTGCCGACAAGGCGGCGGGCAAGAATATACGACTGGTGGCGGTGGAGCCGACGTCGTGCCCGACCTTAACCAAGGGCAAGTATGCGTATGACTTTGGTGATACGGTTGGCCTGACCCCGTTAATGAAAATGTACACACTCGGACATGACTTTATGCCGCCGGGGATTCACGCAGGTGGTCTGCGTTATCATGGTGATTCGGCACTGGTGTCACAACTTTATAGTGAAGGTTTGATCGAGGCAGTGGCCGTGCCGCAGGTCGCGACGTTTGAAGCCGGTGTGTTGTTCGCCAAGACCGAAGGCATTATTCCGGCGCCGGAATCCAACCACGCGATCCGCGCCTGCATTGATGAGGCCATGCGCTGCAAGGAAAGCGGTGAACCGAAAACATTGTTGTTCAATCTTTCCGGTCACGGACATTTTGACATGGCCGCCTATGATCGTTATTTCCAGAATGAGCTCGAGGATTATGACTACCCGGAAGAGGCGATCAAAAAATCAATGGCAAACCTGCCTGATGTGGATTTTCCATAAGGCAGGAACCCTTTTGTTTCATCCGGGATACGAGACTATGCTACCTGTTATAGTTATATCTATATAATATATATCACTACATACGAGACATAAGCAAAATTCTCAGGGCAAAAACAATTAGTTTTATGAAGTTAAAGAATTTTTTTCACAATTTAAAGGATAAGGAATTGCTTGGCCTGAACGAGCAATTAGTGCTTTCAATGGAACAGGAAGCAGATAAGGCAATCGCAAAGCGTTCTATTCCGGGATCAGTTGTGTTATTCCTTCTCTTGTCTATTTCAGCATTCATATCTGATATTGAGTCAGATATTCCGATTTTTTATTACACACTGCTATCGTTATCGATACTGACGATTGTGATACATCTTTTTCTGGTGCGCTCACTGGAACAACAAACAGATGAAAGCATAACCCGTTGGAAGATAAAGTTTAGCCTGATTGTTTTGTTTTCAAGTATTAATTGGAGCATATTCAGTAGCTGGGCGCTTATCCAATATGGCATTGAAATTTCAACATTGGAGTATTTGCTTTTTACAGCGGGCATTGCGAGTGGTGCCGCCTCAGCGCTGTTTGTCTGGAAACGGCTTGCACAGATGTACCTGACGATATTATTGATACCAATAATTATTGTAATGGAGACTCAAATAGCTGATCCAGACTCAATTATTCTGGGTTTGGGATTTGCATTGTATTTTATCTTTTTGTTTTACCAGATATATCGTTCAAACGATGAATACTGGATTGCATTACTTAACAACAGAAAGCTTGAAATTCAGACACAGGAACTGACAGAGGCCAACCGGATAAAGACAGAATTTTTGTCCAACATGAGTCATGAATTGCGTACACCGCTTAATGCGATCCTGGGTTATGGGCAACTGCTGGAGTTGGATATCAAGGATGATAATCAAAAGACACAAGTTAAAGAAATACTCAATGCGGGTAATCATCTATTAACAATGATTAACGAGTTGCTTGATTTGTCCAAAATAGAGGCTGGAAAGATCGAAGTGACAATGCAAAACTGCCAGCTGAATAATATCATTGAAGAATGTGCTGTATTAATTAAACCGTTGGCAGAGGCAAATTCGATACAGATTATAAATAATACCGAGCATGGCCCTTCTTATTTTGCTTATGTTGATGTCTTGCGATTTAAGCAGGTGATGCTTAATCTGCTTTCCAATGCGATAAAATATAATTGTGACAATGGTTCTATAACAATCAATATAGAACAGGTAAATTCGAAACGTTTGCGTATAGAAGTCAGTGATACTGGTCAAGGTCTTTCGCAAGAACAGCAAGAGAGATTGTTCACTCGATTTACGCGTTTGGAGGGTCATAAAAATATCGAGGGCACCGGTATTGGTCTGTCCATATCCAAACAAATTATTGAGCTGATGGATGGCGCAATTGGTGTTGAGAGTGAAGAAGGTAAGGGCAGTAAGTTCTGGATTGAAGTGGCAGTTGGTTCTGAAACTGAATAGGGTGGTACAAAGGCAAGCATGCCGGGATCACCAGAGGTAGTGTGTAACCATGGCTAAAGAAGCATTGGTATTTGAAGTTGGTGAGTCGGGTTTTGATCGTTATGTGATTGAGAATTCGCATAAGGTGCCCGTGTTTGTCGAGTTTATGGGCATGTGGTCAGAACCTTGTGAATCGTCAGTCATGCAAAAAGTTTTTGCTGAAGGTTTGACGGTGGCAGCCTGGGTTTCAATGTGGGAGGCGCTAGCTACTTTTCTGATAAACTGGACGCCCATCAGCAAAAAGATAATGCTTTACAAACGTATTGCTAACACTTCTGTACAGTTTGTATGAATACAGATCCACTGGACAAACTTCCCGCTATTTTAAAAAAAGATTTGGACAAGAATCTATGCACCTGCATGGATGTGCCCAGGATGGACATCATTAATGCCATTGTGAACGGGGCGACCACGCTGGATGCTGTTAAAAAAGAAACTTATGCGGCAACGGGTGCCAGGTGTTGTGAGCAAGAGGTAGAACGTTTGATTGAGTGTTTGACTGGGCCTGAACCACGTAGAAGGGGAAGGAAGTGGAGAAAATGAATAAGGCCTTTAATTTAAGTTAAATTCATTATTCCCTCTCCCTGGGGGAGAGGGGGTTTATGGTGTGGCAGGAATGACGACAGGTTTTACCTGTTATGACGGTGGGAGTGCTATCATGGCTGTCATCGAGCCACTCACTAAACGAGCTAACTTATGAATAACCTCTTTACCCTTTTTACGCGTTTTGCCAATAGCCCCTGGTATTGGCTGATGTATGTTGCGGGTGGCTCGGGGTTGTTGGGTGTGGCGCTGTATTATCAATATCGGCTGAATGAACTGCCGTGTGTGCTTTGTATTCATGTGCGGTTGTGGATTGCCTTGCTGGTGTTGGTGGGGGTTGCCGGTTTGCTCTCCAATAAATTTAGAGAGATGAAAGTATTGCTTCATACTTCAGTTGTGTTGATTGCCGTTGCACTGGCTGAGCGTTCGTATCAGTTGCTGGGTACGGAGCGTGGTTTTGTTGAAGGCGAGTGCGGTTTTGATATCGGTTTGCCATCCTGGTTTGCCATCGAGCAGTGGCTACCGTGGTTGTTTCGGGTTGAAACGTCTTGTGGTTATACGCCGGTGATTATGTTTGGTATTACCATGGCGGAATCGTTAATGGTGATGTCAGTGATGATGTTGCTGGTCGCACTGTCTGCACTGGCGGCTTCGTTTTGCGGTAACAGCCAATCTGAAATCCGCTAGCCGGTCTTTTCTGAATTCAACGTGATATTAAGGGAGCGATTATGCCTGCAACATTAAAAGGTTCTTGTCTGTGCGGTTCTGTTCAATATGAAGTCACCGGCGAGCCGCAACGTTTTTATCATTGCCATTGTCAGCGTTGCCGCAAGGCAACGGGTACCGGCCATGGGAGTATTGTGATGATGACGCCAGTCACTGGTATTACCTGGATCAAGGGTGAAGACCTGTTGGGGCGTTACAAGGTGCCGGAGGCAGAGCGGTTTTATACTTGTTTTTGTACTCAGTGTGGTGGTCCGATGCCACGCACTGTGCCCGAGCTGGATGCGGTGTTTATTCCGGCGGGTTCGCTGGATACCGAATCGCCGATTCCGGCGCAGGCGCGTATTTTCTGGGATTCGCGTGCCGAGTGGTCTTGTTCGGATGCGTTGCCGCATTTTGCGGAGTACCCGCCGGCGTAGTGCGGGTGTAGTTATCTTTCGCCAAGCTCAGGACGAACGGATTTTAAAATAAGTTAGTCATGCCGGGCTTGACCCGGTATCTCGTAATACGGTGCAAAGGTTTAGGGGGCGCGCCTCTAGGCTGTGGATTTTGTGTTCAACAGAATTCCTTCTATAAAACAATAATTTATAAAGCAGTATTAATTTTTAATGCGACAACAATTTACAGAAACTTGCAAAAAATGGAAGTTAGTGTAAATTATTAGCATGACACCTCTGACTGAAATCATCCTCGACTCAGGCAATGCGGATCGAGTTTTATCTGTTCAACAGCTTGAACGCTTGCTGGGTGGTAGCAGTGCGCGTCGCTATGGGTTGGTGAACAGAGCGTTGAAAGCGGGTGAGTTGCTAAAGGCGCGACGGGGCTTGTATGTATTGGCTGAAAAATATCGTCAACATCCGCTTCATGAATTTGTTTTGGCTCAGCAATGGGTGCCGGGTAGCTATGTTTCAGCAGAGACAGCATTGAGCTTTCATAACTGGATTCCTGAAGGAGTGCATAGCGTTGTGAGCATGACGCTTGGTGGCAAGTCGATGGAATTTACGCATGAGGTTTTTGGAAAATTCGAATTTTGTCGAATGACTGTGAAGCAAGGTTATTTTTTGCAAGCGGTGGCAAGGCATGAATTGCAAAACCAGATCGCGTTGATTGCAGAACCTGTGCGGGCATTGCTGGATATGGTGTATCTGCGCAAGCTGAAATGGCAGGGACTGGATTATTTGTTAGAGGGATTGCGCATTGATGAGCAAGCGTTAAAGGCTGTACCATCTTTGAGCATTACAATGTTGCTGGACGTATATAAAGGGAAAAGGGAACAACTGTTCATTGAAGAACTGCTAAGGGAGCTAGGGTTATGATTGATTTGATTCAAAAGCGATTGCTGGATTATGGCGCAGGTAATGCGTTGGAAGAAGAGAATGCACTCAAGGAAATCGCGCAGGAGATTATGTTATTTGCATTGTGGCAAGCCGGTTTTTTTGAGGTGGGCGCATTTCAAGGCGGGACAAGCTTGAGGATTTTGCATGGTATGTCACGTTTTTCGGAAGATATTGATTTTATTATGCGCAAGCCTGATCCGGAATTTGTATGGCAGCCTTATCTGGACAAGCTTGCGAGCACATGTAATGAGTTTGGTATTGAGCCGGAAGTACTCGACAGAAATAACATGGATAAAAACATCAAGGCGGCAGTGATTAAGGATACATCCATTGCCAACCAGCTTAATTTAAGTTTTGTAAATAATACGGGTGCTCGTCAATTAAAGATTAAACTGGAAATTGATTGTAATCCTCCTGCGGGTTCCGGTTTTGATTATACCTACATGGATTTTCCTGTTGATTTTGAAGTATGTCATCAGGATCTGGCTAGCAATTTTGCATTAAAAACACATGCCTTGTTATGTCGACCTTATATTAAAGGTAGAGATTGGTATGATTTTAACTGGTATGTTGCACAAGGGGTGAAGCCCAATCTTTTATTATTGCAAAATGCGTTGGTTCAATATGGCCCATGGAAAGGGCAAGAAATCAATGTTGATGAGAAATGGTTGCTCACAGAATTAGGGAAAAAGATTGCTTCAATCCAATGGCAAGATGCGGCAGAGGATGTTAAACGCTTTTTACAACCATTAGAGCAGAAGAGTCTGTCGATTTGGAGTGAAAAATTGTTTATGAGTAAGCTTGAAAAGCTGAAGCGGTTATAAGCATTCTAAACTTGAGCAAGTTATGACACCGGAAACTTATCTCGCTGCCTTTTTTATTCTCCTGATCGCTTATTTGATTCGCGGCATCACCGGTTTTGGTTCCGGTTTGATCGCGATCCCGTTGCTAGCGCACTTTTTACCGTTGACCTTTGTTGTACCGCTGGTATTGGTGCTGGATTTCACGGCATCAATTGTGATCAGTCGGCATATGCATTTGCAGGTGCGTTGGGAGGAAATCCGGTTTTTGTTGCCGACGAGTATTGCGGGTGTTTTACTGGGTACGTTTTTGCTGGTGAGTTTGCCGCGTGAGCCGTTGCTGGTCGGACTGGGCTTGTTCGTTATCTTTTTTGGTTTGCGTTATGTGTTTAACATACACAGTGAAAAACCGATCAGCCGGTGGTGGGCAGTGCCTACCGGTTTGAGTGGTGGCATGATTGGTGCCATGTTTGGTACCGGCGGCCCGCCTTACGTGGTGTATCTCTCACATCGTTTGCATGACAAAACCCAATTGCGCGGGACTTTGTCGGGCTTGTTTATGCTCGATGGTGCACTGCGTGTTATTACCTTCCTGTTTTTTGGTCTTCTTCTTCAGGATGATATGTTTATCTCGTTATTGATTGCATTACCGTTGATGGGGCTGGGGCTTTATTTAGGCAACAAGATACATTTAGGGATCACGCACCGCCAGCAGTTGGCGATTATTGGCGGTTTATTGCTGATCAGTGGCGGTTCCTTGTTGTGGAAGGCGTTGGTATGATGGCACACGCAATCGCACGGTTAGTGTGCAGATTTATGGGGAATAATGACCCAGAAATGTAATTCCAATATAAACTCTGGCATATTTATTTCGGATACATGGCATACAATTTTCTCAATGGAGATTAAAGGAGAGAATAACTATGCTTGAAAAAGACCAGATTGCACCGGTATTCAGCACTCCCAACCAGAATAACAAGATAATTAACCTTGCTGATTACAAGGGAAGTAAAAACGTGGTGCTGTATTTTTATCCCAAAGATGACACATCGGGATGTACTATAGAGGCCAATGAGTTCACAGAACTGGCAGATAAATTTATCAACGCCGATGCAGTGGTGCTGGGTGTGAGCAAGGATTCTTGCGATAGTCATCAGGCGTTTATCGACAAGTACAATATCAAGGTAGATCTGCTGGCCGATACATCAGGTGAGCTGTGTGACACCTACGGTGTCTGGCAGGAAAAGGAAAAGAACGGAGAGAAAAAAATGGGTATTGTACGTTCCACCTTTTTGATTGATAAAGAAGGTCTGCTGGTTGATGCGCAGTACGGCGTCAAGCCGGAAGGTCATGCGCAGGAAATCCTGCTAAAGGTACAGGCACTTCAGGATCTCTGAAGCCCTCGCCATGTTTATCAGCACACTGGAGCTTTTTAAAATCGGGATCGGTCCCTCGAGTTCACATACTTTGGGGCCGATGATCGCGGCCAAAGCATTTATTGATCAACTCAAACAAAAAAAGCTGACAGAGTGTATTAATGGTAATGCAGTTCTGCGCTGTACCCTGAAAGGTTCACTGGCCTTTACCGGCAAGGGGCATTCCACTGATCGTGCGATTGTGTTGGGTGTGCACGGACATGAACCGGCACAACTGGCAACACAGGATGTCGAGCAACGGGTAAACCAGTTGTGGTGCACAGACAAAATACAGATTGATGATGTTGGTAGCCTTGGTTTTAATCCTGAAACACACATTGTGTTTGATAAGGGTGAGCCACTGCCGGAACATCCCAATGGTATGGTGTTTGAGGTACTGGGGCCGGATAACGAGATTGTATTCAGTGAGACATATTTTTCTCTTGGTGGCGGCTTCATCAGTACCCTGGATGAGATTCGTAATCTGAAAGCACCGGTAAAGATAAACACATCAGGTTCTTATCCTTATCCATTTGATTCTGCTGCGGCCATGTTGCAAATGGCGAGTGATCATGAACATTCAATTGCAGACATGAAGCGCAAGAATGAAGGTAAAAACCTGTCGGATGAAACCCTGAATAAAGGAATGGATGCAATCTGGCAATCCATGACGCAATGCATCAAGACCGGTTTATCTACCGACGGTATTTTACCTGGCGGCCTTGAGATTAAACGGCGTGCAAAAGATTTATATCAGCAAATCAGTTCAAACTCGGATAACGTCACGATTAATGACTGGTTGTGTGCCTATGCCATGGCCGTGAATGAAGAAAATGCAGCCGGTCATATGGTGGTAACAGCACCGACTAATGGTGCAGCCGGTGTGATACCGGCTGTGTTGTATTATTTTGTGCATCATGAAAACGGTACTACCGAACAAGTGTATGATTTTTTGCTGACAGCAGCGGCCATTGGTGGATTAATCAAACATCGCAGTTCGATTTCCGGTGCAGAAGTGGGATGTCAGGGTGAAGTCGGTTCGGCGGCAGCCATGGCGGCGGCCGGGTTGTGTGCCGTGCGTGGCGGTACACCCAAACAAATTGAAAACGCCGCTGAAATTGCACTTGAACATCATCTGGGTATGACCTGTGATCCGGTGAACGGATTGGTGCAGGTGCCTTGTATTGAACGCAATGGCTTTGGTGCGATTAAGGCCTACACGGCGGCATCATTGGCGATTCGCGGCAGTGGTCAACATTTTATGCCATTGGATAATTGTATTGCCGCAATGAAGCAAACCGGGCTGGAAATGTCGCAAAAATATAAGGAAACCTCATTAGGCGGGCTCGCCGTCAGTTTTATTGAATGTTGAAGACTGATAAAAAATTCAGGTTTTCGATTTAATGATTTAAGATAAGCCTTACTCCAAATTCACAGGGCTTATTGTGAACACTGAAAGTCCCACTCAACTCAGTTCTGTCTCACGCCGCAAGGTGATCGGGTATGGCTTCACTATTTTTTTAAGTTCGGCGGTCTTGCTGGTACTCGAGATCGTGGCCGGTCGTTTGATCGCGCCTTACGTGGGTGTCTCGATCTATAGCTGGACATCGATCATTGGTGTGATTCTGGCCGGGCTTTCGCTCGGGAACTGGCTTGGCGGGCGTTGGGCTGATCGTGGTGCCAGCGGAACGGCAGTCGGGATCGTGTTATTACTCGCGGCTGTTTTTTGTATTGCCAGTCTGTTACTGCTGACTGTTGTTGCACCCGTTGTGCAGGAGAGCGGGCTTGACCTGATCAGTGCAAGTTTTATTTATGTGTTGTCCATGTTTTTTATACCGGCTGTGTTACTCGGTGTAGTGACACCACTGCTTACGACACTGGCATTACAACTGGATACGCGCACAGGTCATATTGTCGGGCGCATGCACGCATTGGCTGCATTAGGCAGTATTGTTGGAACCTTTATCACCGGTTTTGTTCTGGTACAGTATTTTGGTACGCGCGGCGTTATTATTGGCAGCGCAATTTGTTTGTTATTACTGGCGATCCCTTTTCTACGTCGGGTCAACCCGGTACACGCTGTGGTGCTGGTTGTTCTCGCTATTGGTACCGTTGCAGGTACCAAGATGCGTAATGGTTTTGCGAACCCGTGTCAGTGGGAAAGTAATTATTTTTGTTTACGCGTGGTGGATGCCTCCAATTATCAATATGGCGAGGCCAGCGCCATGATACTCGATCACCTTTTGCATGGGATTAATCAGAAGGAGAATCCGGGACTGTTTGTTTCTCCTTATGTACATGCCATGGATGAAATCGTACGTCATTATTTTAATGTCAATGAAACTTCTGCCTTGCGTTATTTTTTTGCCGGTGGTGGTGCCTATACTCAACCGCGTGCAGTAAAAGCAATGTATCCCAATGCCCGGATAACAGTTGCCGAACTTGATCCGCAAGTGACGGCTGTGGCTGAAAAACAAATGTATGTTGATACGAAGGGCATGAATATTATTCATCAGGATGCGCGTGCCGTACTGCAAAGAGATCCGGCGCAATACGATATCGTGGTTACGGATGTGTTTCATGATATTTCCGTGCCTTATCATATGGTCACACGTGAGTTTGCACAGACGGTCAAGCGCAGGTTATCAGATCAGGGATTGTATTTAATTAATATCGTTGATTTGTTTCCGGATGCTCGATTGGTGAAAAGTCTGATTAAGACACTGAAACACGAATTTGAACATGTAAATATCTGGCTGGAGGAGCAGGAGATATACCCAAGCCGGGCAACTTACGTGATTACCGCAAACAACAGTCATGCACTGCCGGATGAGTTGGCATCTCAGCGTGGTTTTAGCCGACGCTGGATGAACATAGAATCACATTTAACAAGTAATGGATCAGCAATACAGACACTGCCGGTATTGACGGATGATTACGTCCCGGTCGAGCGGCTATTGTCCGGATTACTGCTGAGTAAAGAGGGACTATGACATTGCACGGTAGTAGCGGCCCTATATAAGGCAATTTCCGAGATTCCTGATACATAAGCATTTGTTTATAGATAGAATAAATATCTCTGTATTTACTTATAACTATAAACCTCCCATGATTACCCCTGTTTGAGAAAGTCATGCTTCGAATGAAGCAGGAGCGGGTGATGCCTTTAGTTAATATGCGCGATATGTTGCAGCATGCTTATGCCAATGGTTATGCCGTTGGCGGCTTTGATCTGGTGAGTCTGGATTTTATTGAAGCCATTATGGCGGCAGCCGAAGCAAAACAATCACCGGTTATTCTGTCGCTCGCCGAATCCCATTTTGAATATTACGATTTCAGGTTGGCCATGCAGGCCGCGGAACTTGCCGCACAGCGTGCCTCGGTGCCGGTGGCGATCCATCTTGATCACGGTGCCTCGTTTGAGTCTGCGGTGACGGCGATCAATGCCGGGTGTAATGGTGTGATGGTCGATGCTTCGCAAGAATCGTTTAATGGCAATGTTGCCCTGACTCAAAAAGTGGTCAACATGGCACACCAATGCGGTGTACCGGTAGAAGGCGAGTTGGGTTATGTCGCCGGTGTCGAAGGTGATGATGCCGAAAAGCATCCCGGTGACGTGGTGTATACCTCGGTGGAGGAAGCCAAAACCTACGTGGCACAAACACAAGTGGATTTTCTGGCGGTGTCGATTGGAACGGTACACGGTCGCATGCAAGGCGAACCGGTGCTTGATTTTGATCGCCTTAAACAAATTAATGATGCATTAAACATACCGCTGGTGATTCATGGCGGTACCGGTTTGTCGGATGATCAATTTAAACAGTTGATTGCCAATGGTGTGGCCAAGATAAATTATTATACGGCTCTGGCTGATGCTGCCGGTGCACAAATGTGCGCAAATGTGAAAGCGAATGCGCGTGCCGGTTACACCGGGATTGTGGCCGGGATTCAGGATGCGATTCGCAACGAAGTGGAACGCTGTATGGATCTATGGGGTTCATCCGGCAAGGCCGATGCGGTTTTGTCGGTTTCTGAAAAATGGATGCCGGTACATCATGTCATTATTTATAATGTGGATATTGATGACGACGCACAGGTGCGACGCATGATGAGCGAAGGTGAAACCGTGCTGGGGAAAATTCCCGGCGTGCGTCGTATCGTGACTGGCAATGCGGTACAGGAAAACGCCAAATATCAATTCACATGGCTGGTTGAGTTTGTCCATGAAAACGTGATCGCGAGCTATCGTGACCATACTGATCATGTGGCTTTTGCGAACAACCTGTTCCGACCGGTTGCGGGTGACCGGATCAGTATCGATTACCGGCAGAATCATTTTTAACAACCGGTTTCCAGTTGTAGTTTATAATCATCAGCGTAGAATCATTACTCTTTGGCATGCCATGTAGTTTGTCGTTGGCACTTTTTCAACAATCGATAAACGGGGTGAGTTATGGATTTCAGATTCAAAACGGTGATCTCCGCAATGCTGGCTGTTTCTGCCTTGTTGTTATCCAGCACATTGTGGGCTGATGATGACGATGATAAACAATCAATCTTTGATGCCATCGCTGAAGGTGGCCAGTTGTATGACAAATGGTGGAAAGTGTATGACCTGAAACCACCCAAAGGAACACATCCTGCCTATCCCGCTAGCGGTAAACAAAAAGGTGAAACAACATGGCGTTGCAAGGAATGTCATGGCTGGGACTATAAAGGCAAGGATGGTGCTTATGCCAAAGGTAGTCACTACACAGGCATAAAGGGGATCAGGGATTATCAGGAAAAGTCGCCGGAAAAAATTGTTGCCATTCTAAAAGATCAAAATCACCAGTATGACAAGGTCATGTATGATCGTGCATTGAGCCGGATTGCCTTGTTTGTTTCACGCGGTCAGGTGGAAATGAATGACTACATCAACAATGACAACAGAAAGGCAAAGGGAGAAGTGAAATCGGGCCGCGCTGTTTTCATGGATAAGTGTTCGCGCTGTCATGGTGAACAAGGTAACGATATTAATTTTGGTAATGATGTCGAGCCCGAGTTTGTAGGAACCGTTGCGGTTAAAAATCCCTGGGAAGCGGTGCACAAGATCCTGAATGGGCATCCCGGTGCCTATATGGCGCATGACATCATGCATTCAAAAAACACCATACATCGGCGTCATCGTCAGGGTTTGATTAAACCGATGGAACCGATGCCGTCTTTCCGTGATGAGTTAAGTGATGAAGGTGTTCTGGATTTATTGACGTTCTTGCAGATATTGCCGGTGGATGATGAATAAAACCACTTTGTTATAACGGCTTTAGCCAGATATTACGATTTTATGGAATAAACAGAGTAAACACGGCGTCTTTAGGTATGCAGTGTTTCAAAAATACCCCTCCTATATTGTGAAGTAGCGGCTCTGGTTTCAGGGCCGCTTTTTTTCCCATAGAACCACCTACGGTGTTTCATTATGGACTTACTAAACCTGCTCCGCAGATTCTGGTCGTGTCCGGAATGACCCCATCCGCAATATCCAATATAATACCTCCTCTTTATGGGTAGTCCCCGTGTAACTCACTGATGTTTAGAGATTTTAATCATGTCGAATTCCCGAATAATGTATACAAAAACCGATGAAGCGCCGGCTTTGGCGACGTATTCCTTTTTGCCTGTTGTTCAGGCCTTCACCAAAGCAGCGGGTATTGACGTACAGACACGGGATATTTCACTGGCGGCGCGTATTCTGGCCAATTTTCCGGATTGCCTGAAGGAAGAGCAAAAGGTCGGGGATGCGTTAACCGAACTGGGTGAGCTGGCCAAGACACCGGAAGCGAACATTATCAAATTGCCGAACATCAGTGCGTCGGTGCCGCAACTGAAAGCCGCCATTAAGGAATTGCAGGCATCAGGCTATGCCGTCCCGGATTTTCCAGAAGACCCTGCCAATGAGGCAGAGCAAAAGATCAAAACGCGTTATGCGAAGGTGTTGGGTAGTGCAGTGAATCCGGTATTGCGTGAAGGCAATTCGGATCGGCGCGTGGCCGGTGCAGTAAAAGAGTATGCGCAACAACATCCGCATTCGATGGGTGAGTGGTCAGCCGATTCCAAATCACATGTTGCCTCAATGCAGGATGGTGATTTTTATTCAAGTGAAAAGTCTGCCGTGATTGCCTCACCGGGGGATCTGAAAATTGAACTGGTTTCCGATGCCGGTGAGACACAAGTCTTAAAAGAAAAAGTACCGGTATTGGCGGGTGAAGTGGTTGATGCTTCGGTGATGAGCGTGAATAAACTGCGCGCGTTTTTTGAAAAGGCGACACAGGATGCAAAAACCGAAGAGGTTTTGTTATCACTGCACATGAAAGCCACCATGATGAAAGTATCGGATCCGATTATTTTTGGTCATGCAGTGAGCGTGTATTTTAAAGACGTGTTTGCAAAACATGCCGCTACGTTTGAAAAAGTGGGTGTGAATACGCGCAATGGTTTTGGGGATGTGGTGAACAAAATTGCCGAATTGCCGGAAGCCGAACGCAAAACCATTGAAGCGGACATTCATGCGGTTTACCAGTCGCGCCCGGCACTGGCAATGGTGGATTCCGACAAGGGCATTACCAATCTGCATGTGCCGAGTGATGTGATTGTGGATGCGTCAATGCCGGCGATGATTCGTGCCTCTGGCAAGATGTGGGGACCGGATGGCAAGTTAAAAGATACCAAGGCAATGATCCCGGATCGTAACTACGCGGGTATTTATCAGGCCACTATCGATTTTTGTAAAAAGAACGGTGCGTTTGATCCCAAAACAATGGGTAATGTGAGTAATGTGGGTCTGATGGCGCAAAAGGCAGAAGAATACGGCTCGCATGACAAGACATTTGAGATACCGACAGGTGGTAGTGTGCGGGTAACTGATGCCAGCGGAAATGTTGTGCTGGAACATCAGGTTGAGCAGGGCGATATCTGGCGCATGTGTCAGACAAAAGATTTGCCTATTCAGGATTGGGTGAAACTGGCTGTCACGCGTGCACGTTTAACAGGACAGCCAGCGATTTTCTGGCTGGATGCAAAGCGTGCGCATGATGCCAATTTAATTACAAAAGTGAACACCTGTTTAAAAGATCACGATACCAGCGGACTTGAGATAAAAATCATGTCACCGGCAGAGGCAACGCAATACACACTGAAACGTGTGAAAGAA
Organism: Gammaproteobacteria bacterium; assembly: GCA_029882995.1. GTDB lineage: Bacteria > Pseudomonadota > Gammaproteobacteria > DAOVJZ01 > DAOVJZ01 > DAOVJZ01. The sequence continues at coordinate 48,459 of JAOUJV010000008.1, forward strand.
GGCAAGGATACCATCTCGGTCACCGGTAACGTATTGCGTGATTATTTAACTGATTTATTCCCGATTCTTGAGCTGGGCACCAGTGCCAAGATGTTATCCATTGTGCCGTTGCTGGCCGGTGGTGGTTTATTTGAAACCGGTGCCGGTGGTTCCGCACCGAAACATGTTCAGCAACTGATTGAAGAAAATCATTTGCGCTGGGATTCACTGGGTGAGTTTTTGGCACTGGCGGTTTCAATTGAAGATCTGGCCATTAAAACAAATAACGCAAAGGCAAAGGTGTTGGCAGCGGCACTGGATAAAGCCAATAGTCTGTTTTTGAATAACGACAAATCACCTTCACGCAAAGTGGGTGAACTCGATACCCGTGGCAGTCATTTTTATCTTGCCATGTACTGGGCGCAGGCACTGGCCGACCAAAATGAAGATGCTGAACTCAAAAACCTGTTTACACCGGTTGCCAAACAGCTTGTCAGTAGCGAAACAAAAATCGTGGATGAATTAAACAGTATGCAGGGCAAGGCTGTCGATCTGGGTGGTTATTACTATCCGGACAGGGATAAAGTCTCACAGGTTATGCGCCCGAGTACGACATTAAATTCGGTGATTGATGCTCTATGACAGATATTGAAACAAGATTAAAGAAAGCAAAGACGTTGCTGGAAGCCGGACTTGGTGAAGATGCACGTCTTCTCTTGCTGGAAATATTAAAAGAGAATCCTGATAACATGACGGCGTTATTGATCCTCGGTGGTGTTTATTTTTATGAGGAGAAATATGCCGAGGC
>JAOUJV010000066.1 GCA_029882995.1 Gammaproteobacteria bacterium
CGGCATCGGGCCGCATGGCCGTCGGTGAGGCATTAACCAATCTGGCTGCTGCAAGTATCAGCACACGTAAAAATATTAAACTTTCTGCCAACTGGATGGCCGCCGCTGGACATCCGAATGAAGATGCCGCGTTATATGAAACCGTCAAGGCAGTAGGTATGGAATTGTGTCCGGCACTGGATATCAGTATTCCGGTAGGCAAGGATTCGATGTCCATGAAAACAGTCTGGCAGGACGAGCAGGGTGACAAGTCGATGGCAGCACCATTGTCGTTGATTATCAGTGCGTTCTCTCCTGTGGAAGATGTGCGCAAGACGCTGACACCCCAGTTACGTACCGACGTTGGTGATACCGATCTGATTCTGATTGATTTGGGCAAGGGCCATAACCGTCTGGGAGCTTCATCACTGGCGCAGGTTTATAAAAAGATTGGTCATCATCCTGCCGACGTCGATGATCCAAAATTTCTGGCCACCTTCTTTGATACCATCCAGTCACTCAACAACAATAACCTGATACTGGCCTACCATGATCGTTCAGACGGTGGTTTGTTTGTTACTGTTTGTGAAATGGCGTTTGCCGGCCATTGTGGCATACATATTCATCTGGATGAACTGGGTGAAAACCATGTTGCCGTATTGTTTAATGAAGAGCTTGGTGCCGTGATTCAGGTACGCCATAGCAACACCGATGAAGTCATGAAAATACTGCATGATGCAGGTCTGGGTAAGCACAGTCACATTATTGGCCAGCCAACAGAAGATGATCAGATTTTGTTTACCTTTGATCAGGTCAGTGTATTGGAAGATTCTCGTATTGAGTTTCAGCGAGCATGGTCAGACACTACCTGGCGCATGCAATCCCTGCGTGATAATCCTGATTGTGCCCAACAGGAATACGATCATATTCTGGATGCGGATGATCCGGGTATTGATGTTTCGCTTACCTATAATCCCGATGAAGATATTTCTGCCCCCTATATAAATAAAGGTGAGCGTCCACGCATGGCCATTCTGCGTGAACAGGGCGTGAATGGACAAATGGAAATGGCGGCCGCATTTGATCGTGCCGGTTTTGCTTCAATTGATGTGCATATGAGTGACATTATTGAAGGCCGGGTTTCATTAAAGGATTTTAAAGGCATGGTCGCCTGTGGTGGTTTTTCTTACGGTGACGTACTCGGCGCCGGACAGGGATGGGCAAACTCCATTTTATTTAATCCACGCGCACGTGATGAATTTGAAGCATTCTTTAAACGTAATGATACATTTGGTCTGGGTGTGTGTAATGGTTGTCAGATGATGTCGAGTTTGCGTAACCTGATACAGGGTGCGGAACATTGGCCGTCGTTCAAGCGTAACTTGTCGGAACAATTTGAAGCCCGTTTCTCATTGCTTGAAATTGTGGAATCACCCTCATTGTTTTTTAAAGACATGGTGGGTTCACGTTTGCCGATTGCGGTTGCACATGGTGAAGGTCGTGCCGAGTTTACTGAAAATCACACATTAGCCGATGCTGCCAAGGCAAATCTGATCACCGCACGTTATATTGATAACTACGGACAGCCGACCGAAGTTTATCCAGCGAATCCAAATGGTTCACCGATGGGCGTTACCGGTGTAACCACAACCGATGGGCGATTCAGTATCATGATGCCGCATCCGGAACGTGTATTTCTGGCAAGACAAAATTCCTGGTATCCGGAAGAGTGGAATGAAGACGGTGCATGGATGAGAATGTTCCGCAATGCGCGAGTCTGGGTTGATTAAACCATAAAGAGTTTAAAAAAATAAAGTAAGGACTTATTTCCATGAGTGAATTCAATAACGTAACAGTAGTAAAAAAAGCCAATGTCTATTTTGATGGTGGTGTAACCAGCAGGACAATCAAGTTTGATAACGGTGACGTTAAAACCTTGGGGATCCTGTTGCCCGGTAAATATGAATTTAATACAGATAAAAAAGAATTAATGGAAATACAGGCAGGTGAAGTCGAGGTCCTGTTTGCAGATGCTTCTGAATGGCAATCATTCCCTGAAGGCAGTAGTTTCGAAGTCCCTGCCAAATCCAGGTTTGGTATCAAAACATCTGTAGTTTCAGATTATTGTTGTTCTTTTATAGATTAATATCATTCTTGTGGTAGATAAGGAATTAATATGCATATGGAGGCTAAAGAGAATGAAAATATTATTTTTCATAATTACTATGTTTGTAATGTCTGGATGCACACCATTTTATCTGGATAAGGAGAATGCAGATAAAATAGAAATAGGCAGTTCACATAAAGAAGTACTATCTTTACTTGGCAGTGAGCCGTTAAAAGAATATAAAGTCAAAGTGTCCAAAAAAGAGTATGTTGTTCATTTATATAAATTCATAACACTTCAAAATGAAATAAATTCTCTGGATTGTGGTGAATACGGTTGTGATGATGTGGTTTATGTCCAGAAATTATCTACCCCATACCTCCTTATTTATGAAGAAGATATCCTGATAAGAAAAGGTTTTTTGTCAGAACTTTTGTCAAGAAAATACAGGACTATTAGAGCAATATCAGTATTTGTAGCCAAAAAATTATTAAATGAAGTGCAGTAAATAATATTAAATCCTGCTGATTAGACTTTTCGAGTCTACGCAATTTCACTATAGATCTTAAATCATATATTTGCCTAAGGATGGACCAAATCCTATTGGTCTATTGCTATCTTTACCTAATCTTTACAGAAGATCAGGGAATTCCTTGGCCTGTTCTGGTCTAAACTAGTCCCATAGTTTGAATTACAGGCCATTATTATGTTGATCAAGAAATCCGATGATATCCTTCCTTCCGAAATTACTGATAAAAACGCATACCTGAACCGACGTCAGTTTTTGAAGGAGGCAGGATTGTATGCTGCTGTAGCCAGTGCGGGCGGTTTGTTATTGCCGGTTTCTTCCGAGGCTGCGGTTACTCATAACGAGAATGGCATATATAAAGATATTGCAACCGGGCCTTACACGGTTGATGAGAAGTTAACAAGTTATAAAGATGTCACTTCCTACAATAATTTTTACGAGTTCGGCACCCAGAAGGGAGCGCCGCGTTTTCGTGCAGCCGAATTCAAAACCAGACCATGGAAAATCACTGTTGAAGGTGAATGTGAAAAGCCGGGAATGTATGATCTGGAAGATTTTCTGAAAACCGACTGGATGGAAGAACGTATTTATCGTTTTCGTTGTGTTGAGGCCTGGTCAATGGTGGTACCGTGGATCGGGTTTGAGTTAAACAAGATGTTGAAACAGTTTCAGCCTAACTCGAAAGCAAAATATGTCGAGTTCGAAACACTGTATGATCCAAAACAAATGCCGGGTCAGGAACGTGCCATACTGGACTGGCCCTACACGGAAGGTTTAAGGATTGATGAAGCCATGCACCCATTAACAATCATGGTTGTCGGTTTATATGGTGATATATTGCCAAATCAGAATGGTGCACCACTACGTTTGATGGTGCCATGGAAGTATGGATTCAAGAGTATAAAGTCGATTGCCAAAATCCGGTTTACCGAGAAAGCACCTGTCAGTAGCTGGATGAAATCAGCACCGAGTGAATATGGCTTTTATTCTAACGTGAATCCCAATGTTGCTCACCCGCGCTGGAGCCAGGCACGTGAACGTCGTCTTGGTGAGGATGGGTTCTTCTCGCGTAAGCGCAAGACACTGATGTTTAATGGTTATGGTGAGCAGGTTGCATCACTTTATAGTGGTATGGATTTATCCAAACACTTCTAGTACGTTTGTATCATGGAACAGAAAACCATTAGCCTGTTAAAGGGTGTTGTCTTTGTTGTTTGCCTGATTCCGGCGATCCTGCTTTTCTATAACGCATTTACTGATAACCTCGGTGCCAACCCGGTTGAAGAGATTACGCTTGAGACCGGCACCTGGGCATTACGTTTTCTGGTTCTGACACTGGCTATTACACCACTTAGAAAAATATTTGGCTGGAGTATCCTGATTCGTTTCCGGCGTATGCTGGGCCTGTATGTTTTCTTTTATGCCTGTCTGCACTTCCTTGCGTTTATCTGGTTCGATCACTTTTTTGAGCTGGATGAAATGATCAAGGATGTTATCAAGCGGCCTTTTATCACCATGGGTTTCATCTCATTTGTCATGCTTATGCCGTTGGCTATGACCTCAACCAATAAAATGATGAAGCGATTGGGTGGCAAGCGTTGGCAACAATTACATCGACTGGTTTATGTCATTCCATTTTTTGTGGTAATTCATTATCTGTGGAAATTAAAGGCAGATTTTCTTATGGTTGGTATTTATACCCTTGTTTTTTCGGTGTTACTATTGTGGCGACTCTGGTATCGTTATTCGAACCGATAAAACAAATAGAAAAAGGAGCAAATCATGAGAATTCTTCTCGCCATTTTTGTCCCCTGGCTTCAGTTTTTTACGATTGGTCGTCCTATTGCCGGTATTATCTGCTTACTATTACAGATTTCTCTTATTGGCTGGATCCCGGCTGCAATCTGGTCTGTGTATGCTTTGAGTCAGTACAAGACAGACAAGAAAATTGAAAAGGCAATGGGTAGTTAATACGAGTTAAATTCAGGGGTATCTATGTTTACTAATTCCGGTCGCTGGTCAGGATTACTGGCTCTGCTTTTTTTGCTGGCAGGTTGTCAGGCAGCTTATTTTAATACCATGGAGAAGTTTGGTATTCACAAGCGCGATATTCTGGTAGATCGTGTTGAGGATGCGCGTAATGCGCAGGAAGAAGCCAAGGAACAGTTTAAATCTGCACTGGAAGAATTCAGCTCGGTACTGGGGTTTCATGGTGGTGAGTTGCAGGATAAATATGAGAAGCTGAATGATGCCTTTGAAAACAGCGAGAAAAGGGCAAAGGAAGTCAGTGATCGTATCGATTCAGTAGAATCCGTTGCAGAAGCCTTATTTGATGAATGGGAGTCAGAACTTACCCAGTATTCCAACAAGAACCTGCGTCAGACCAGTCAGCGTAAATTGAACCAGACACGCAAGCAGTACAAACAATTACTTGGTGTAATGAAACGGGCAGAGAAACGGATTGATCCCGTATTGAAGGTTTTCCGTGATCATGTTCTGTTTCTGAAACATAACCTGAATGCAAAAGCGATTGCATCCTTGCAGAGTGAGCTGGTTTCTGTTGAATCCAATGTTGGTCGGTTGATTCGTGATATGGAGCGTTCTATTAATGAAGCCGATCGGTTCATCAAGTCAATGAGTAAGGAATAAGTTCAGCAGATAGTATTACTTTATAATGCTGATATCTACACGTCTGTTTTTGGCGCGTAAGGCAGGTGTCTTGTTCAGGTCAATTTCATCCACTTCACCGTGCGCCACCACCTTGAATTTTTTCGAAGGCACCCCTCTTGATACCAGAAACTGTTTCACTGCATTGGCACGGTTGCGTGACAGAATCTTGTTGGGCTTGTTTTGACCTCGGTTGTCAGCATAACCATCTAGAATAATGCGTTTGTATTTTTTGTTGACTGAAAGGTAGTCAGCAATCGCCATTAAACGTGCAAGATCGTTATATGTCAGGTTCCATCTTGCGGTTGCAAAGTGTATTGCGCTTTTTCTGCTGGCCCGGTTTAACGGGAAGTTACCACTGCATTCAAGAAATTTTTCCAGGGGTTTGTTGCTGTTGACGGGTGAGATTTCTACACGCCAGCCGTTATTGCTTTCCTCGGATTGCATATGGGTCAGGGAGGCAATCATGCCTTCTCCCAGATTATCGAGCAGTTCCTGTGAAAGGTCAGTGCCAAAAATAAACGGGAGATTGCCGCGCTGGAAATTGACCTTTTTGATCTCCTGAATATCGGCACCGCTTTTCCATGAAGGCGGCAAGGCACGCAGGTCGGCTTTGCCGCCTTGCAGTACATTAAAGCGGGTCTGGATGATGGTGGTCAGAGGCACGCTTTGTCCCTTGAGTATGGTCACCTCACCATAGGAAGGGATGCTATGTTTCAGAGAACAAAGGGATTTTCCGGTTTTCACCGCCCATGTAGATGCGTGGACAGGTGCCTTGAATTGCTTGATTCCGGCATTGGCAGACCCGACCAGAAACAGGCCGAGTGATATGGCAAATATGGCTTTCTTCATCGTATCCCACACAATGCAACTATTGTGCCTGTTTTGCTTCTTCTTATGGGAAAAAGGGGTAGTGTGCCGGATGGATTGATACCGTTCTGAATCAGGCGAGTTTCTTGTACTTGATTCTGTGCGGCTGATCAGCCTCATCACCCAGCTTCTCTTTGCGCCATGCCTCGTAGTCAGCAAAATTACCTTCAAACCATTCCACATGGCTGTCACCTTCGAATGCAAGGATATGAGTGGCGATACGATCAAGGAACCAGCGATCATGCGAGATGACCACAGCACAGCCGGGGAAGTTGAGCAGGGCTTCTTCCAGTGCGCGCAGGGTTTCCACATCAAGGTCATTGGTAGGTTCGTCAAGCAATAACACATTGCCGCCACTCTTGAGCAGTTTGGCTAAATGGACACGATTACGTTCACCACCGGATAAATCCTTAATGAATTTTTGTTGATCCGAGCCCTTGAAGTTAAAGCGGCCAACATAGGAACGTGATTGCACTTCGTAACGATCGACGGTGATGATGTCCTGACCATCCGAAATTTCCTCCCACACTGTCTTGTTGCCGTCCAGCGCATCACGGCTTTGATCAACATAGGCGATATGTACACTTTCACCGATTTTGATCTCGCCTTTGTCTGGTTGTTCATGCCCCATCAACATACGGAACAGGGTGGTTTTACCGGCTCCGTTCGGACCAATAATCCCGACAATGCCACCACGCGGCAGATTAAAATTGAGATCGTCTACCAGTAACCGATCCCCAAAGCCTTTGCTCACGCCTTTAGCTTCGATCACCATATCACCCAGACGAGGGCCCGGTGGAATATATAGTTCCTGTGTTTCGTTGCGTTTCTGGAATTCCTTGTTCAGCAATTCATCATAGCGGGCAAGACGCGCCTTGCTCTTCGCATGACGGCCTTTCGGGTTACTACGTACCCATTCCAGTTCCTGCTTCATTGCTTTCTGGCGAGCTGATTCGGTTTTTTCTTCGGTCTTGAGTCGATTTTCTTTTTGTTCCAGCCAGGAAGAATAATTACCTTCCCATGGAATACCGTGACCACGGTCGAGTTCCAGAATCCATCCGGCAACATTATCAAGGAAGTAGCGATCATGGGTAATGGCGACAACTGTACCGGGGAAGTCATGGAGGAAGCGTTCCAGCCATGCCACTGATTCGGCATCCAGATGGTTAGTCGGTTCATCGAGCAGCAACATGTCCGGACTGGATAATAATAATTTGCACAATGCGACACGACGGCGTTCACCACCGGAGAGTTTGGTCACATCGGCATCCCATGGTGGCAGACGCAGTGCGTCAGCAGCGATTTCAAGCTTGAGATCCAGATTGTGTGCATCAGCGGCCTGAATAATGTTTTCAAGTCGTGCCTGCTCGGCGGCGAGGGCATCAAAATCTGCATCGGGTTCAGCGTAAGCGGCATAAACCGCATCCAGTTTGGCCTGCGCCTCACTGATTTCTTTTAAACCTTCTTCCACATTACCACGCACATCCTTGTTCGGATCGAGTTGTGGTTCCTGTGGCAGATAGCCAATGTTAATACCCGGCTGTGGTCGTGCTTCACCGATGATGTCGGTATCAAGACCGGCCATGATGCGTAGCAATGTGGATTTACCGGAACCATTCAGACCCAGCACACCAATTTTGGCACCGGGAAAGAAGGATAAGTAAATGTCTTTCAGAATTTGACGCTTGGGCGGAACTACTTTGCCTACGCCATTCATTGTGTAGATGTATTGAGCCATGGGCGTAGTATAAGTTTTCTTTTCCGTTCTGCATACTTGTGATATTTGTTTTCAACCGTAGAGCGTTTATGTCGGTATATTGTGTGCAAGGAATACACAGAGATTTTGAAGCTAAAAATATTCAGTCATTTTGAATGAACAATGTGAGAGCAGATTTTTCAATTCATCACATCGTTTCCGGGTCGAGCTGACAAATATATAAAATCTTTGTGTACCTTGTGAACTCGGTGGATTTCCCTTCAGAACCGATAAAAATCAACCTCTTGCATGCATCCGGCGCCCAGATCGGGTATTCTATGCGGCTCTTCCGTTCCTCATGGGGCGGTGCGTAGCGACCTTTTTAACTTATTGAATTTTAACAATTTCCTTTCGTGGAACGAAGGGGGAAAGAGGGCCACAATGTTTTCCAAAGACATGACAATCGCCGGTTACGACGACGAATTAGCAAAAGCCATACAAGATGAATGTGTACGTCAGGAAGAGCATATCGAGCTGATTGCTTCCGAGAACTACACCAGTCCACGAGTAATGGAGGCGCAGGGTAGCCAGCTGACCAACAAGTATGCCGAAGGCTATCCGGGCAAGCGTTATTACGGTGGTTGTGAGTATGTTGATATCGCCGAACAACTGGCAATAGATCGAGCCAAGCAATTGTTCGATGCCGATTACGCCAATGTTCAGCCACACTCCGGTTCGCAGGCGAATGCAGCTGTTTATATGGCACTGTTACAGCCGGGTGATACGGTGCTTGGTATGAGTCTGGCGCATGGTGGTCATTTGACTCACGGTTCCAAGGTGAACTTCTCCGGCAAGATTTATAACGCGGTGCAATATGGTTTGAACGAAGAGACTGGCGAGATCGATTATGATCAAGTCGAAGCGCTCGCGAAAGAACATAAGCCCAAAATGATCGTCGCTGGTTTCTCTGCATACTCACGTGTTGTCGATTGGCAGCGTTTCCGTGATATCGCTGACAGTGTCGGTGCATTTCTGTTTGTTGATATGGCACATGTTGCCGGTTTGATTGCAGCCGGTATTTATCCAAGCCCGGTTGCGATTGCGGATGTCACCACCACAACAACACATAAAACCCTGCGTGGTCCACGCGGTGGTTTGATTCTGGCCAAAGCCAATGAAGAAATTGAAAAGAAACTGAACTCACTTGTGTTTCCAGGTATTCAGGGGGGCCCATTGATGCATGTAATTGCGGCCAAGGCAGTGGCATTCAAGGAAGCACTGGAACCCGAATTTAAAACCTATCAACAGCAAGTGTTAAACAATTCACGTGCCATGGCAAAGGTGTTTCTGGATCGTGGTTATAACGTTGTTTCCGGTGGTACCGATGATCACCTGTTCCTTGTTGATCTCATTAACAAAGGCATTACCGGTAAAGCCGCTGATGCCGCATTGGGTAGCGCCAACATTACGGTAAACAAGAATTCGGTGCCTAATGATCCACAATCACCGTTTGTGACCAGTGGTATTCGTGTCGGCACACCGGCAGTGACGACTCGTGGTTTCAAGGAAGCCGAAGTCACTGATTTGGCCAACTGGATGTGTGATGTAATGGACAATGTTGAAGATACAGCCACAATTGAGAGAGTGAAAGGGCAGGTGCTGGAAGTTTGTAAGAAGTTTCCTGTCTACAAATAATTGTTCTGGAGCATGACACATGCGTTGTCCGTTTTGCGGTGAACAGGATACCAAGGTCATCGATTCGCGCTTGGCGAATGAGGGTGATTCGGTACGTCGTCGTCGTGAATGCACAACTTGCAGTGAACGTTTCACTACCTTCGAAGCTGCAGAACTGATTCTTCCCCGTGTTGTTAAAGGAAATGGCGCACGTGAACCGTTTGATGAAGACAAACTGAAAGGCGGTATGCAGCGTGCACTGGAAAAGCGTCCGGTCAGTGTCGAGAATGTTGAATCCGCAGTTAATCACATCAAACATGAATTACAAAGTCGCGGCGATCGTGAAGTAAACAGTCGCGAAATCGGTAGTCTTGTAATGGAAGAGTTACGCAAGCTGGACGAAGTGGCATTTGTACGATTTGCTTCTGTTTACCGTGACTTTCAGGATGTCAGTGAATTCCGTGAAGAGATTGAGCGTCTGGAAAGGGTATTGCCACCGGATGTAAAGGAAAAGCAATTGTCGTTTCTGGATCAGGAAAAATCACCTTCAGACAAGAAACGTTCCAAATGAGCAATACACAGGATCATGTTTATATGGCGCGTGCTATCCAGTTGGCAAGACGCGGCCATTACACTACGCATCCCAACCCGCGTGTAGGCTGTGTGATTGTGCGTGATGGCGAGATTGTCGGCGAAGGTTTTCATGCGCGTGCCGGTGAAGGGCATGCAGAGGTTAATGCATTGGCAAAGGCGGGTGACAAGGCAAGCGGCGCGGATGTCTATGTCACACTGGAACCGTGTTCACATCATGGGCGTACACCGCCGTGTTCACAGGCATTGATTGATGCCGGAGTGAAGCGAGTTGTATCTGCAATGGAAGATCCCAATCCAAAGGTTGCAGGAAACGGGATCAGCATGATTAATGAAGCCGGTATTGAAACAGAAACCGGTGTGATGCAGGCAGAAGCCGAAGCACTGAATCCCGGTTACCTGAAACGCATGCGTACCGGCAAACCGTTCGTGCGTAGTAAAATCGCCATGAGTCTGGATGGACGCACTGCAATGGCAAGTGGGGAAAGCAAATGGATCACATCAGTGGATGCACGACTGGATGTACAACGTTTGCGTGCTTCATCCGATGCCATTTTGACCGGCATTGAAACCGTATTAAAAGATGATCCGTCACTGAATGTGCGTCTGGATGATTTACCGGAAGATGTGCCATCCGATATACCGCAACCCTTGAGGGTGGTCATGGATTCACATTTGCGTATGTCGGATAATGCAAAAATGTTGTCACTCAATGGAAAGACAATCATATTCACTGCATCCGATGATAGAAAACTGGCCGGGAAACTTGAAAACAAGGGTGCCAGTGTCGTTAAAGTGAAGAAACATGATGGGCATGTGGATTTATTCGCTGTCATGGAATATTTGGCACAACAGGAAATCAATGAAGTGATGGTTGAAGCCGGCAGCACTTTAAATGGTGCCTTGTTACAGGCCGGATTGATTGATGAAATGGTTATTTATGTTGCTCCCAAACTGATGGGTGATAATGCGAAAGGATTATTTCACTTGCCGGCACTGGCAAAAATGAGTGAAGCAATAGATTTGAACATTACCGATATACGTTCGGTCGGGAAAGATTTAAGAATTACGGCAAGAATCGTAAAGTGATAACATTTTAAACTTATTTATGTTTACAGGCATCATACAGGCAATTGGCACAATCGAGTCACTCGACAAGAAGGGTAATGATCTGTCATTGCAGATCAATACCGGAAAGCTTGATCTGGCTGATGTGCAATCAGGTGACAGTATCGCCGTTAATGGTGTTTGTCTGACAGCGGTTGATTTGCCGGGCAATGGTTTTCGCGCGGATGTGTCCGGTGAAACATTATCATTGACATCACTGGGTAGTTTGAAAGAGGGCAGTCATGTCAATCTGGAAAAGGCATTAACACCAACGACACGACTTGGTGGCCATCTGGTGAGTGGTCATGTTGATGGGCTGGGTGAAGTTGTTCGACGCTGGGACGAAGGCAAATCGGTGCGCTTCATAATAAAGGCACCAAATGAACTGGCAAAATATATTGCGTTCAAGGGTTCTATCACAATTGATGGTATCAGTCTTACGGTTAACAAGGTGAATGGCGCAGAATTCGAGCTTAATATTGTGCCGCATACCTTGCAGGAAACTATCATGGGTGAATATCAGGCAGGACGTAAGGTGAATCTGGAAGTGGATTTGATTGCACGTTACCTTGAGCGTTTAATACTGGGTGACAAGGCCGCAGATCCAAATGCATCCGGCATCACAGAACAGTTACTGGCCGATAACGGTTTTTTAAAATAGAGAGCTTTTATGTCACTCGCAAG
>JAOUJV010000155.1 GCA_029882995.1 Gammaproteobacteria bacterium
AGAGCACTGGTGGCTTCGCCTTCATAAATCAGTCCATGATAAATTTCATCAACAATCAGGTTCCCTTTTCTTTGATGTATACAATCAATAATGGCTTGCAGATCGGTTTTGTTGACAATCGTACCTGTCGGATTAGATGGTGATGCCACAAGTGCTGCAACAGTATTGTTATCCCAGTATTGTTTCACCAGATCGGCTGTTAGCTGGTATTCCGTTTCAGCAGTCACCGGTACCGATAATGCATGACCTTCCACCAGTCGGGCAAAATGCCGGTTGCAGGGATAACCGGGATCAGCCATGAGGATGGATTCGCCAGGGTTGATTAAAACAGAAACTGCCAGCTGCAAAGCACCGGATGCACCGGGTGTAACCACAATGCGTTCAGGTGCGACATCTGCATTCCATGTGTTTTTGTAATAGCCAGAAATGGCCTTGCGCAGTTCTTCAAGTCCAAGTGCGGGTGTGTAATGAGTATGTCCGTCTGATAATGACTGTATACCCGCTTCTGTGATCAACTGTGGTGTTTCAAAATCCGGTTCACCAATCTCCATGTGAATAATATCTTTTCCCCGCGCCTCCAGTTCACGCGCCCTTGCCAGCAGATCCATAACGTAGAATGGCTGGATATCTGCCATTCTGTCTGCAATATGGGGTTTATCCGTCATACACACATTGTCCTTTGTCGTTCGTGGTCTCTATATTAAAAACACCACAAACATGATTTGAAACATCATGCGCTATGTATACGCCGAACCAGATCGATATTCAAATACTTGTCATCCCCGGTCACAACAGAGGCGTGTGAACCGCCAATCACTTTGAATGGCTGATCTGGTTCACCCATGTTATCCAGTATTAATCTGGCACCGGTAAAATCATGGTGGGTTGTATAGCTGTCTACCGTAATAATAATTGGCAAACCGGCGCCACCTGCTGATTTAATGCCATTGGCAGAATCTTCAAACGCCATGCACTGCTCCGGTTTCAGATTCATTTTTTCCAGAACATAGTTGTAAATATCCGGTGCCGGTTTTTTTGCAGGAACCACATCACCGGCACCAATCACTTCAAACCAGTCTATGGCTTCAGATGAAACTGCATGTTCGAGCAAAGCAGTGACATTATCGACAGTTGTCGTTGTTGCAATCGCCAACCGCAAACCTTCTGCACGCGCTTCATCCAATAATCGTATGACACCTTTGCGCAGTGGTATTCCACCCGTTGCCAGCAAATCAACATAATGACTTGTCTTGCTGGCATGCAAACCGGCAATAAATTCATCCAGATTATCCGGGCGTTCAAACCCGGTATTGTATTTATCCAGATAAAAACGAATACGTTCCTTACCGCCGGTCACGGCCAGTAACTCACCATAGAGCGCTTCACTCCAGTGCCAATCCAGTCCGGCTTCCTTGAATGCGCGGTTGAATGCCACCAAATGACCATCTCGTTCGGTTTCCGAGAGAGTGCCGTCTACGTCAAAAATTAATGCTTCCAGAGCCATCGTATATACCTTATAAATACCTGATATCAGGGTGAGTACCGCAAAAAATGTCTATTTTATAGCTATTTAGCAACAATCGAAAGTATAAGCACACCCACTCAGTGGAATATGTCGATTTACCGGATTTGGGTCAGATTTGCCTAAACAATAGAATCTGGTAATAATGCGCGCTTGATTTTTCAACGGACGCTGGCACGGAGACCAATTATATGCCTGCTAAAAAAACAGCTAAAAAGAAAGCCACCAAGAAAAAAGTAGCTAAAAAGGTTACTAAAAAGACGGCAGCAAAGAAGAAAGTTGCCAAGAAATCGGTTGCTAAAAAAGCCCCTGCCAAGAAGGCAGTAGCTAAAAAGGCGCCTGCTAAAAAATCGACTGCTAAAAAATCATCAGTCAAGAAAACAACAACATCCAAAACCAGAGCATCTACGGGTGTTGATATGCATGGTTTGAGCCCCTATCAGTCAGCTAAGGGTGAAGACTACATGAACGATCAACAGTCCGCACATTTCCGTGAACTTCTGATCGCATGGAAAAGAGAACTCATGCAGGAAGTAGACAAGACAGTTCATCATATGCAGGATGAGGCAGCGAACTTTCCTGATCCGAATGATCGTGCAACGCAGGAATCTGATTTCACTATGGAACTGCGTACACGTGACCGTGAACGCAAACTGATCAAGAAAATAGATGAATCAATCAACAATCTTGATAATGGTGAATACGGTTATTGCGATGTGTGTGGTATCGAAATTGGTATTCAGCGCCTTGAAGCCAGACCGACTGCTACACAGTGTATTGACTGCAAAACACTGGATGAAATTCGGGAACGTTCTTCCAAACTGTAATTAAACAAAAGGGGCTAACAAGCCCCTTTTTAAATTGATGGCAGGTAAAAATATAAGCTCCTATCGCGGTCGCTTCGCCCCCTCTCCTACCGGTCCTCTTCATTTTGGATCGCTGGTTGCCGCTGTCGGCAGTTATCTTGAAGCAAAAGCCAATAACGGTATCTGGCTGGTACGCATGGAAGACATTGATCCTCCACGTGAAATCCCGGGTGCAGCAGATGATATTCTCAAGACACTTGAGCAATTCGGTTTTGAGTGGGACGAGGAAGTCCTGTTTCAAAGTTCTCGTCTGGATGCCTATGAACAAGCATTCAATATATTAAAAGAAAATGAATTTATTTATCCCTGCTCCTGTTCACGCAAGGAAATTGCCATCACAGGCAAACCCGGACTGGAAGGGACTATCTATAGTGGCAAATGCCGTAACAAAAAAAACATTTTCAGTGATGAATTTGCTGTGCGTGTAAAAACTGGAAACAATAAAGTTTCCTTTGCCGATGCACTGCAAGGAAACAAAAGCTGTAATCTGAAAAACAATATAGGTGATTTTATTGTGCGGCGCAGGGACGGACTTTTTGCCTATCAACTGGCGGTCGTTATTGATGATGCTGAACAGAAAATTACGCATATCGTACG
>JAOUJV010000067.1 GCA_029882995.1 Gammaproteobacteria bacterium
ACACTGGCATCCGAATTTGTTGACTGTGTCTGTGCGCGACGTCCAGATTGTGATTGTTCAAATATCAACATAATGTTTTAACTTTCAACTTTTTTCATTAAAGTGCTGCAAGTGCTTTCTTGTAATCTGGTTCCTGTGCAATTTCAGGCACCATTTCTGTGTAAACCACCTTGTCATTTTCATCGATGACCATGACAGCACGTGCGGTAATACCCGCCAGTGGCCCATCGGTGATCAACACACCATAGTCCTTGCCAAAATTACGCGAACGCATCATTGCAAGTGGGATGACATTGTCCAGTTTTTCGCCAGTGCAAAAACGGCTCATGGCAAAAGGCAAATCAGCCGCAATGATCAACATTACTACATCATCACGTCCCTTGGCTGCTTCATTAAATTTTTGCGTTGATGTTGCACATACCGGAGTATCCAGACTCGGTACGATATTCAGCAGTTTCTTTTTACCTTTATAATCAGCCAGACTGCGATCATTTAATTCACCATCTACCAGTTTAAAATCCGGCGCCTGAGCACCAATTGCCGGCAACTCTCCGTTAGTATGAATCTCGTTACCTTGTAATGTAATTGTTGCCATTTCATTCTCCTGTTTGTATGTGATTGGTTATTTATAATCCCCAACACCTTCCTCACACATTCAAACTTTAAGTATTTTATTTTTTACTTGTCTCTTATAGCCCAATTTACATCTTTGGTTTTATCGGGCGCGGTGCCGTGCGCTGCATACTGAATATCTGGTTCAGTTTTTCATAGTAAAAGTCCATATCTGCCTGTGTGCGCGTTTCAGTTGCACAAACCAGAACACAGTTTTCCAGCTCCGGATAATCATCTCCCAATGCATATCCGCCCAGTACATTATCTTCTGCCAGTGTATGCAACACATCATCAACCGGCATATCAAGCTGTAGAACCGCTTCATGAAAAACCGGACGATCAAATACAGCACTCACACCTTCTATGCCGCTCAGTTGATCCACCAGCATGCGTATATTGCGATGACTTGCACGTGCAGCCTCTGCCAGACCTTCAGCACCCATTAATGCCATGTGGATCGTGGCGGCAGTCACCATTAAACCCTGATTGGTACAAATATTGGATGTTGCCTTGGAACGTCGAATATGTTGTTCGCGTGCCTGCAGTGTTAATGCATAACCGGTCTTGCCATCCAGATCCGTAGTACGTCCAATAATACGACCCGGCATTTGACGCACATGTTGTTGCTTGCAAGCCATGAAACCAAAATAGGGACCACCGGATGACAATGGAATACCCATAGGCTGTCCATCACCACACACAATATCAGCGCCCTCTTTACCCCAGCTACCCGGTGCATTCAAAATCGAGAGTGACAACGGATTTACAACTGCAATCACAAGCATGTTGTGAGAATGTGCCCAGTCTGTCAGTGTGTCGACTTCTTCCAGCACACCAAAAAAGTTGGGTTGCGGAATCACCAGCGCAGTCACATCGCCCGGATCTTTGGGTAATGCATCAGGATCGATAAAACCACGCTTGTGATCATAATCCAGTTCTTCCAGTTCAATGCCCTGATTGTTGACAATCGTCCGTGCCACCTTGCGATAGGCAGGATGCACTGTGCGCGGCATTAAAATCTTTTTCGATTTTGACTTACGGTTGGCACGCACAGCCATTAATACTGCTTCGGCCAGACTGGATGCACCGTCATAAAGTGACGCATTGGACACATCCATCCCGGTCAGACCGGCAATCATGGTCTGGTATTCATATAATAATTGCAGAGTACCCTGACTGGCTTCTGCCTGATAAGGCGTGTAGGCAGAATAAAATTCACCTCGGGTTGTGATTTCCCAGACTGCCGCCGGTATGTGATGTTCATAGGCGCCGGCACCGATAAAGCAAACCGGCTTGCCATCCTGTGCCGCCCGTTGTTGCATCAGCTGGGTAATACCCAGTTCAGTTAATGCAGGAGGAATATTG
The DNA here is from genome assembly GCA_029882995.1 of Gammaproteobacteria bacterium. Classification (GTDB taxonomy): domain Bacteria; phylum Pseudomonadota; class Gammaproteobacteria; order DAOVJZ01; family DAOVJZ01; genus DAOVJZ01. The sequence continues at coordinate 1,978 of JAOUJV010000067.1, forward strand.
GATAAACCGTTTGTCCGCAGGTTGGCTGGAATTTCGTCAAACAAGTCCTCGGTTTTTTCTACACCGATCGCTTCCAGCATGGCACGAATGTCTTCTTCAGTGTGAGGGATAAATGGCATGACAGGACTCTATGTAAAAATATTTAATTAATGATCTTCTGCGGCAACTTCTTCGTATGCATTGGCATCAAGCAAATCAGTCAGTTCATTTGCATCAGATAATTTTAATTTTATGAGCCAACCATCACCATAGGCATCCTGATTAATTGTCTCCGGTGTGTCTGCCAACACCTCATTGACGGCAATTACAGTACCCGATAACGGACTGTAAACATCTGATGCGGCCTTGACCGACTCAACAACTGCACACTCATCACCGGCACTGACTTCACTATCCACTTCCGGTAATTCAACAAATACCAGATCACCCAGTAAGGTTTGTGCATGATCGGTAATACCAATATTAACAGTGCCATCCCCCAAATCCTGAATCCACTCATGCGACTTGGTATATTTGAGATCAGCCGGTACGTTACTCATGTTGCTTCCTCTTTAGAAAAGTTTTTAATTTTTAAATACACGCCTTGCCATCACGAACAAAAGGCGGCTTCACAATCTGTGCCAAAACACGTTTTCCTCGCATTTCAACTTCACATTGCTGTGTTTCATCTTTTGGAATGCGCGCAAATGCGATCGCCTTGCCCAGTGTCGGTGAAAAACTGCCACTGGTGATCTCACCTTCATTCCCGTTCACAAATACTTTCTGGTGATTACGCAACACGCCCTTGCCTTCCAGTATCAGGCCCACCAGTTTACGTGTTCCGTTTTGTCCACGCTGTTGTTCAATCGCATTGCGGCCAATGAAATCACGATCTGTCGGTTCCCAGGCCACTGTCCAGGCCAACCCGGCTTCCAGCGGAGAAATTTCCTCATCCATATCGGTACCGTACAGATTCATACCGGCTTCCAGACGCAGCGTATCACGTGCACCCAGTCCACAGGGACGGACACCGGCATTATACAATGCTTCCCATAAATTCACTGCCTTACTGGCAGGTAAAATAATTTCATAACCATCTTCACCTGTGTAACCGGTACGACCAACAAAGGTTTCCCCGTCCGTCACAGCATGAAAGCGTTTCAAGGATGTTGCCTTTTCAGCCAAAGCCTTATCAATCACCTGATGTGCCTTATCACGCGCCTCGGGGCCTTGTACTGCGATCATGGCCAGACCTTCCGGCTCATCCACAGTTACTGAAAAGGCCTGTGCCTGCTTTGTAATCCAGGCCACATCTTTATCGTGTGTAGCAGCATTTACGACCATTCGAAACCAGTCATCATCCATGTAATAAACGATCAGATCATCAATCACACCACCATTTTCATTCAGCATACAGCTATAGAGTGCCTTGCCTTTGTCCTTGAGACGCGCCACATCATTGGCCAACAACTTTCGCAGAAAATCGGTCACCCTGTCGCCGCGCAACTCCAGCACAGTCATATGTGACACATCAAACATGCCCGCGCTACGGCGTACTTCATGGTGTTCCTCGATTTGGGAACCGTAATGCAACGGCATGTCCCAGCCGCCAAAATCAACGATCTTGGCATCATGTTTCACATGTGCATCATAAAGTGGTGTTTTATTGCCCATTTTAGTAAGCCCTTAAACTACAAAACGACTGCCTGTGAATCCGGCCGTCGCCTTGAAAAATACAGTTAATTTCTTGCCCGAATAACAGCACTATACCGTTAGAATCAACCAATTCCAAGACGATACCGGTAAAGAAAAACCCTTTGATTTGGTCGTTAAAATGGGAGATGAAAACAACCCTAGTGGTTTCAATGAGAAAGCTGACTTTATTCGCTATTTGCTTAAGCTTGTTTATTGGCCTTGGCGTCACTGCGCATCATGAGCCAGATAGCAGGCAATGTCCCAACCACCAGCATCAATGCAGCCGGGGCAGCCAGCTCCAGCATTTCTTCACTTGCCTCAATCCAGATGCGAACCGGTAAGGTATCAAAACCGGTAGGACGCAGGATCAGTGTGGCCGGCAATTCTTTCATTGCATCAATAAACACCAGTACCCAGGCGCTGGCAATACCACCACTGATCATGGGCAAGACAATACGGCGCAGGTTTTCGATTGGCCCGGCACCCAGAATGCGACCCGCCTGTTCAATTGAGGGTGTCAGTTGCTGCATCGCCGCTTCCTGTGCCTGTGATGCCAATGGCAGGAAACGTACCACCAGCGCAAAAATCAGCGCGATCAGCCCACCATAAAGTAATGGTAACTGTGTTGTCAGAAATGTAATCACACCCAGCGCGATGACCGGGCCGGGGATAACAAAACCCACTGTCGACAGATTAAAAAGGCTGTTACTGAACAACGAGCGTTTACGCGCATGATAAAACGCAACCGGAAATGCACAGATCAGTGCCAGGGTGGCACTCAGAAAAGCCACTGTCATGGAATTTTTTACATAAACCCAGAACTCTTCACCGATCAATGCATGTGTCCATGATGTCCAGCTCCAGTTGATCATCCATGCCAACGGCAAGATAAAGGCAAACAGGGAAATCAATCCCAACCAAATCCAGATTAAAAGCTGCTGTCCGAATGTTGCCTTCTGCGGTTTGATGAAAGAAGACTGGGCATTTGAATAATAACGCTGACGATGTCTGAAAAAACGCTCCATCACAAGAAAGGTCAAACTTAACAAGACCAGTACCAGACTTAAACCAGCTGCTGCCTGATAATCAAAGCGCCCGCTCATTTGTAGATAAATACTGAGTGTGAAAGTCTGGAACCGCAGCATACTGACCGCACCAAAATCAGACAATACATGCAGAACCACCATTGCGAGACTAGCGGCAATTGCAGGCCGTAATAAGGGCAAATTAACTCGCCAGAATACTTGTGCCGGTGATGCACCCTGAATCCGTGCCGCTTCTTCCAGAGAACGGTTACCACGCAACAAGGCTCCCTTCACCAGTAAAAACACATAAGAGAAACCGGCCAGTGACAAAACCAGTGTCACACCGCCAATGTTATATAAATCCGGTATAGCAGTTGTATCACCAAAGAGACTTAACCATACCTGACCAAGCCAACCATCGCTGTCCAGCATAATGGTATAGATATGTGCAAACACATAGGTCGGTATCGCTAATGGCAAGACCATAAGCCAGGTCGCCAGTTTTTTGCCTGCAAAATCACGGCGTGCAATCAACCACGCCGATGACACACCCAGAATAAAACAACCGAGTGCAACCAATGTAGCCAGTGACAAAGTGTTCCAGAGCAAGCCTGGCAGACGCGCACTCCAAAGACCCAGCCATTTCTCTGTTGAAAGCTCTAAGCTGTTTTGAATAATGAACAACAGCGGAATAATGGCAACCAGTACGACCAGTACTGAAAAAAAACCCAATGACCCCAATTGCCTGACGTTATTCAGGAGTCGCTGGATTATATTTAATTCCGTGTCAGCCGTGCTTGCTAACGGTATTGACATAAACCCTATGGCATCCCGAGTTTTTCAATTAACTCAATAGTCTCACTGCGGTATGTGAATAAATCCACCATTGGTACATTGGCTGTTTTATAACTGTTTAGCGGCGGAATATCAGGATGCGCTGAAACATCTTTGCGCGTCGGGTATTCGCGGTTCACTTCAGCAAACATCTTCTGACCTTCTATTGATATCAGGTAAGAAACCAGTGCTTTCGCCTGCTCCTGTTTTTTTGAATATTTTGAAATGGCAATACCGGCTACGTTCCATGCAATACCCATTCCCTTGTCACCTTGATCGGGCAGGATAAGACGAATCGGTGCATTGGGCTCTTTTTCCAGATGACGATAAAAATAATAATGATTAATCAGTCCAATATCCTTTTTACCGGAAGCAACTTCCTTCACTACCTTGCTGTGTTTATTGAAGACCTGGCCTTCTGCATTCTCTTTCAGGCCCTTTAACCATTTTTGAGTACTGTATTTATCCGATGCACGCATATAAACCGTTGCACCGGCAATGAAACTGCCGTTGGTACTGTTTGTGATTGCAATACGCCCTTTTAATTGTGGCTTGGCCAGATCAAAAACCGAATCAATATTCTGCACATCCTTCTTGCCTGTATTCACAACCAGTACACGTGCACGTGCAGACAATCCTACCCAACTATTGTCTCTTGCACGCAATGCAGGATCGATCACTGAAACCAGCTCATCAGGGATTGATTGAAACAGGTGTTGTTCCGTACCGGCCTGCAAGCTACCGGCATCATTACTCAAAAACAGATCGGCCTCGGTACGCTCTCCTTCCACACGCAGTTTGTTTAACAAGGCAGTGGACTTGGCGCTATGTAAAATCACCTTGATACCGGTCTTTTGGGTAAAAGCCTCGACGACCGGTTTAACAAATTTGTCGCTGCGGCCAGAATAAATGACCAGTGCATCATCTGATGCATTAACGAAGGTGCTTTGTGCAACAAGGATTAAAAACAAGCTAAATATGCGATAAAACTTCATTTACTGAACTCCATGAATAAAAAATAATGGGTAGAATAACCCTAAAAAGCTATATAAATGATAATCATTCTCATTTAGAAAAGCAATAGATCAATTGCCGGCAGTTATTAATGGATATCAAAACCTGGGTTTTGCCAGTCGAGCCAGATCGCCTTCCAGCCCCATTGCCTGACGCATAATGATATTTTTCAACGGCGCCAGATTATTGGTCAGGGTCAGACCAAGATTTCTGAGACCCGTTACCGGGAACAACTGGCTCCCAAACAGGCGTTTGAATCCATCCATTGCGGCCATCATGGTGAGATTGTCACCCTTGCGCCAGCGCTCGTATTTACGCAACACCTGTAACGCACCAATATCACGCTTTTGCTCAAGCGCATCCTGTATGACATCCGCCAGCGAAGCGGCATCCGCCAGTCCCAGGTTCACCCCTTGTCCGGCCAAAGGATGGATGGCATGAGCCGCATCACCAATCAAGGCGATGCGTGAATGGACATATTCGGTACTGTGTTGCAAACGCAACGGGAACACGGCGCGCGGCCCCACTTCCAGCATGGTACCTAACGAATAACCAAATGCAGATTGCAGTGCTTTTAGAAACGCTTCGTCATCCAGTGAACTCATTTGTTCCGCACTGTCACCACTGAGTGACCAGACAATTGAACAGGTATGATCACCAATGGGCAAAAAGGCCAATGGACCTGTTGGTAAAAATACCTGCTGCGCCATCTCGTTATGATGTCCGGAAGTGCGTACCGTACACACCAGTCCCTGTTGATCATAAGACCAGCCGCGTGTAGTTATCCCGGACAGTTTACGCACAGTGGAATCGGCGCCATCGGCACCAACCAACAGTCGGCTTTGTAATTGCTTACCACTGGCCAACTCAATCGTTACGGCATCATCATTCACGTTGAAGTCTGAAATTCGATCCGGGTACACCAGTTTAACATTGTTAAACTGTGTCAAACGATCAACTAACGCATTTTGAATAATACTGTTCTCGACAATCCAGCCAAGATTGTCTTCACCGATCTCGGCGACATCAAAATGAATCTGCCCATTGCCCTGACTGTCCCAGACGCGCATTTCACGGAATGGACTCACCCGTTTTTGTTGCATGTAGTCCCATGCATCGAGTGCTGAAAAAATATTTTGCGATGCGCGTGTTATTGCGCTGACACGCAAATCAAATTCATTATCTGAAATCTGTGGTGGTGGCCGTGTATCAACAATTGTGATTTTCAGTCCTGTTGGCGCCAATGCACACGCCAGTGCAGCACCAACCATGCCAGCACCAATAATCACCATGTCCTGTTTATGTTCCATGTTCTGGCTCCTGCAGGCAGAGACCACGTGCCAGCCGCGGCAAATGCCCATAAATCCCCATAGTCCGGCGCAACAGGGCCTTTTTTACTGGTGGTAAAACATCGGCAACCAACAAACCAACGTTACGTGCAAAACTCAGTGGCAATGAATCATTGGAGAACAGTTTGACCAGATTGTCTGTAAAACCGATAACACGTTCATGATCACTGATACGCCACTCCGCATAATGATTCAGTATCGGTAAACTTCCGATATCATTTCCTGTGTGTCTGGCTTCAGCAATAACCTGTGCCAATGTGGCCACATCACGTAATCCCAGATTAAAACCTTGCCCTCCTACCGGGTGCAGGGTATGTACTGCATTGCCAATTAATACCAGACGTTCACGCACCTGCTCCTGCGCTCGTACCAAACGCAATGGGTATGCATCACGCTTGCCGACCTTAAGCAATTTACCCAAACGATAACCAAAACGTTTTTGTACTGCTTGCAGGAAGCGATCATCATCCAGTGACATTACATCATCTACTTCGTCAGTCTCTACTGTCCATACCAGAGCACAACGGTGATCATCCATTGGTAACAAGGCCAGTGGTCCGGTTCGGGTAAAGCGTTCAAACGCAATATGGTTATGTGCCTTTTCGGTTGTCAGGTTGGCAATCACGGCTGTCTGGCCGTAATCCTTCATTGTGGTATCAATGGATAACAGTTCGCGTATGGTTGATTTAACTCCATCAGCACCTACCAGCAAACTGGTTGTATATTGTCTCGACTGACCTTCCTGATTAACAGTGACGGTTGCACAATGTTTATCACACTCCAGATTGGTGACTGTGGCGGGAGAAATTAATGTGACATTGGTCTGCTCTGCTAGTTGTTGAGTCAACACCTTGCCAATAGCTCGAGCAGTGATGACATAACCCAATGCCTCGACCTGTTGCTGGCGAGCATCAAGCCGGGTAAAACCAAAATGTCCCTGATCAGAAACATGAATCGTCTTGATCGCAGTGGCATCAGGTGTCATGGCTTGCCACACACCCATGCTGTCAAAAATACGCCGACTGCCCCATGCAAGAGCAATAGTCCGATCGTCATAACCCGGCTTGTCTTCCACCTGCCAGGCCACTGCTTCTATCATGCCGATACGAACAGGTTGGTCACGCAGGGCGATAGCCAGACTGGCGCCTACCATGCCGCCGCCGACAATCAATACATCAAAGTCATTCTGGTTAGTCATTGTGTTTGAGCAGAAAAACGACTGCGTGAAAAAATAGAAAGGCTATTATCGCCTGAATTATCGCCGAGTGGCCATTAATTCCTCGATTTCTGTCACTGATCGGGGCAAGGCTTCCGTCAGGACTTCATGGCCTTCACGCGTGACCAGCACATCATCCTCGATCCGGATACCGATATCCCACCATTTCCGCGGCACCTTATCGGTATGCGCCGGGATATAAATACCCGGTTCCACTGTCATGACCATGCCGGGCTCCAGAATGCGCCACTCATCCCCGACCTTATAGTCACCCACATCATGAACATCCATGCCAAGCCAATGCCCGGTACGATGCATGTAGAATTTTTTGTAGGCCTGTTTCTTGAGCAAGTTATGCAGACGCCCCTTCAACAAACCCAGATCAATCAGACCCTCGGTAATTACACGGACTGCCGCTTCATGAGGTTCGTTCCAGTGATTGCCTGGTTGGACTTTTTCAATTGCTGCTTCCTGCGCGGCAAGTACTATTTCGTAGATCGCTTTTTGTGCACGCGTAAACTTGCCATTCACAGGAAAGGTGCGCGTAATGTCGGCGGCATAACTGTCATACTCGGCACCGGCATCAATCAATAACAGTTCCTTGCTTTTCATCACATCGTTGTTGTCGGTGTAATGCAGAATACAACCATTCTCACCCGCCGCTACGATAGGCGGATAAGCCGGCGCCTTTGCCCCGTTGCGCATGAATTCATACATGAGTTCAGCTTCAATCTGATGTTCAGTCATTTCCGGTTTGCATTTCTGCATCGCACGAGTATGTGCCTTGATTGAAATCTTGATGGCTTTTTTTATTGCACTGATCTCGGCACGACTTTTATACAAACGCATGTCATGCAATAAATGATCAAGTGCAACAAACTCGGCAGGGGTGTGTACTCCGGCGCGTGACATTTTACGTAACCGGTTTATCCAGCCTGTTACTTTTTGATCAAAGTCGGGATCACAACCAATGGAATAAAATACACGTTCACGATCTTCGAGCAAGCCCGGCAGGATGTCATCAATGTCACTGATAGGAAAAGAATCATCGGCTTCAAAAAATTCACAGGCACCTTCCTGACCAGCCCGCCTTCCGTGCCAGGTTTCCTGTTCCGGATCGCTTTCACGACAAAACAGAATATATTCCCCGTGATCACGACCGGGTGCCAGCACCATCACTGCTTCCGGCTCATCAAAGCCGGTCAGATAATAAAAGTCACTGTCTGCGCGATAGGGAAACTCGACATCACGGTTTCGAATCCTTACCGGTGCTGTAGGCAATACCGCAATACTGTCCTGCCCCATCATGCGCATGAGGCGGCGGCGGCGTTTGGCAAATTCGCTTATATTCATTGTCAATTCATGGAGTTAATGTAATGTCGGCCCATCATTTTCCGGTAAAACACCCAGCTCACCATAGACTAATAATACACCTACACGAATATATTCGACGAGTTCCATAAAGGCCTCTTCACTCTCGTCATCGTCATCATCTTCACCTGCATGTGTGATTCTGGAAATCTCACTGATATCTTTCAGGATTTCCTGCACATCTTCTGACAACGAATCCTGTTCAGTAAAGCCACCCGCACCAAGTCCAAACAAAAATCCCTGACACCAATCAGATAACGCAAGTGTACGTTCAGCAAGGTCTTCATCATCATCTGGTAACAATAAATGAAAACCCAGAAGCGAGTCATCGAGTCCCTGCACAGTTTGATCAAACAATTGTGCCAACTGATCACTCACTTCCTGCACTGTCAGATTATTCTGATCAAGTCCATCAAATACATGCGCAAACCAGTCGTGTTTGTCAATATCACTGCTTGCCGATAACAACCCGCACAAACACCCATGTGCTTCATAAAGCCCCATCGTCGCCTGTATCCTCTCCAGTTTTTCATTTAACTGATTGATTTCCAGTGAGCTCATTATGGTTCCTTAATCTCTTGCAAAGTATATGCCTATCGCAACCTGTTGAATGAACAGTATAACCAAACCCGACATGTAATAAATTCAATAAAATAGCACCTGAAAAAAAAATATGACAAAATTGAATTTATCCATTGACCCGGAAAGTATGCCATTGTTATATTGCCCCCATGGTAAGCGAAACTCAAAATAAAGAAACAGGTGATGTAGATATGAAGAAGCTCGAAGTCCAGATTGACGAGCTTATCAATGCCTGTGGTACTCTTAAATCTGAAAACGGTGGTCTGCGTTCAGAGCGTGATAACCTGCTCAAGAAAACTGAAATGGCCAGAACACGAGTTGAATCCATGATTACCCGTCTCAAGGCACTGGAGGAGCAGGCGTGAGCAAAGACGTCTCTCCGGTCACCATTAACATTCTAGACAAGGAATATGTTATTTCCTGCCCTTCCGACGAAGAAAAAGATTTATTGGCAGCGGCACAAATGCTCAACCAGAAAATGAAAGATTTACGTCAGGGCGGCAAGGTCATTGGCGCAGAAAGAATTGCTGTGATGGCAGGCCTGAATCTTGCCCATGAGATGATTAAACAACAATCAGGCCGCAACGACGTTAACAAGGGCATTAGCACTCGCATCCAGATGCTCCAGAACAAGGTGGAATCTGCGCTAGGCAACTACCGTCAGATGGAACTTTCCAGCTAACCCCTGTTTTCCCTTCTAGGTTAAAATACAACTATCCCCTGCGGTGTTCGAGGATAGATCTGAATATTTCTTGAGCCATACTAACGTCCAGGGAACTGCCTGTCGGCATCAGTGTGCATGTCCGCTCG
>JAOUJV010000068.1 GCA_029882995.1 Gammaproteobacteria bacterium
AGCCAGATTCATAGTCAGGCCCTGATCCGTCTTCAGGCAAGAATGCGTTCCTGGAGAAAAGTGTAGTTATTTATTATATGGAATGCTGTTGTCAGGGAAATTCCGGAGGTAATTTTGGATCATAATATGAAAATTCTGGTTGTGGATGATTTTTCCACAATGCGACGGATCGTGAAGAATCTGCTCAAGGAACTGGGCTTTGAAAATCTCCATGAAGCGGATGATGGTGCGACCGCACTCCCGTTATTAAAAGATGCTGGAGACTTTGATTTTCTGGTCACAGACTGGAATATGCCTGGTATGCAGGGCATTGATCTGTTAAAGGCCGTACGTGCCGATCCCAATTTGTCCCACCTTCCTGTATTAATGGTTACTGCTGAGCAAAAGCGTGAACAGATTGTTGAAGCAGCTCAGGCAGGTGTAAACGGTTACATCGTCAAGCCTTTTACTGCAGCCACTCTGAAGGAAAAACTTGAAAAGATTTTCGACCGCATAGATGGTTAGTCGTTTGACAGTTGACCAGGAGAAAGCGTGTGAGTGAAGAAAATAATGATTTGATGAGTGATGCCAGAAAACTGGCTGATATGGTCAATAGTGGTGATGAGGCAGGCATTAATCAGCTTCTGGATGACATTATCAGCAAGCGTCAATCCAGCCTGTTTATGGAAGTCGGTAAATTGACCAGAGAGCTTCATGATGCGCTCAATAATTTCAAACTGGATTCACGTATCAATGAAATGGCACAGGAAGAAATTCCGGACGCAAAAGAACGATTGAATTACGTTATTACCAAAACAGAAGAGGCGGCTGATCGCACTCTGACAGCAGTAGAAAATTCAGTACCGCTTTGTGATGAAATGTTGCAGCGCGCAAATGATATTAAAAATGACTGGGAGCGTTTTAAAGGACGTGAAATGGAGCCAGGGGAATTCAGAGCGCTATCCAAGGAAGTGGATGCCTATCTGGAATTCCTTATTAATGATGCGTCACAAATAAAACATAACCTGACCGATGTCCTGATGGCACAGGATTTTCAGGATCTGACAGGGCAGATAATTCGCCGGGTTATCACGCTGGTGGGTGAGGTTGAAGAAAATCTGGTTAACCTGCTTAAGGTATCAGGCAGTCAGATTATTAAAAAAGGTGACAAGGACAAAGCAAAATCCGGACTGGATGGGCCTGTTGTTCCCGGTCTTGATGATGGTGGTGATAAGGTTTCAGGACAGGATGAGGTGGATGATTTGCTTTCCAGTTTCGGGTTTTAGGGAAATGAATCCATGCAAGGTTCAATATAATGGCGATAGATCTTGATGATGAAATACTACAGGACTTTCTGGTTGAGGCAGGTGAAATCCTGGAAAAGCTGGGAGAACAGCTGGTTGATCTCGAGCAGAGTCCGGATGATAAGGAATTGCTTAATGCCGTTTTTCGTGGTTTTCACACTATCAAGGGTGGAGCCAGTTTCGTTGGCCTGACTGCTCTGGTCGAACTCTGCCATCGTGCAGAAGATGTCTTTAATATACTTCGTAATGGTGAACGTGATGTTGATGCCGAACTCATGGACGCCATTCTTCCGGTTACCGATATTCTTCAGGATATGTTTGAAAACATCCGCGGAGGTGTTGATCCTGAACCGGCCGATCCGGGATTGTTAACACTACTGGAGTCATTTACCAAACCGGCTGTAGCCAGCGCGGAAGTTCCTGTTGTTGAACAGGAATCCACACCAGTAGAACAGGCACAGCTGGAAATCGATGAAGGTGATATAACAGATGAGGAATTTGAAGCCATTTTGAATGCGGCACAAAATACCTCGCCAGCAGAAGAAAAAAAACAGGAAGCATCATCAGAACCGGCAACAGCCAGTGATGATATTACTGATGATGAGTTTGAAGCATTGCTGGATGAATTGCATGGTGAAGGCAAGTTCAATGCCAAGTCTGAAACAGCACCTCAACAATCAGCACCGCCACCTGCAGCAAGTCAATCAGAAGAAATCAGTGAAGATGAATTCGAGGCCTTGCTGGATGATTTGCATGGGAAAGGAAAATTTGCCGGTGTGCCTGACGCACCCAAGCCAGAATCAAAACCGCAGCCTGCGGCAAATCAGTCAGATGAAATCAGTGAAGATGAATTTGAAGCCTTGCTGGACGACCTGCATGGCAAGGGTGCTGCACCAACAAGTAAGCCAGCCAATACCGTAGCCAGTAAACCAAAAGAAACAACACCTGCACCTGCGGCTGCCAGCAAACCAAAGCCAGAACCCAAAAAACCGGAAAAGGCCAAGGAACCCAGTCAGGCCGAAGCCACGGTACGTGTGGACACCAAACGTCTGGATGACATCATGAACATGGTGGGTGAACTGGTGCTGGTACGCAATCGTCTGGCGAGACTCAAGACCAATGATGTTGAAGATGATATGTCGATTGCTATTGGCAATCTGGATGTTGTGACAACTGATTTACAGATTTCCGTTATGAAGACTCGCATGCAACCGGTCAAAAAAGTATTTGGTCGTTTCCCGCGTGTTGTCCGGGATTTGGCAAGGAGTTTGAAGAAAGAGGTTAGTCTGGAGCTGGCTGGTGAAGATACTGATCTGGATAAAAATCTGGTAGAAGCCATTGCTGATCCGCTGGTTCACCTTGTACGTAACGCGGTTGATCATGGCATCGAAATGCCGGATGAGCGTGAGAAAAAAGGCAAGTCACGTCAGGGAACTGTATTACTTTCTGCCGAACAGGAAGGTGATCACATTCTGCTCACTATCGAAGATGATGGAGCCGGGATGGACGCAAACGTTCTGCGCAAGATTGCTGTCGAAAGAGGTGTGATGGATGCGGATGCTGCCGCACGGCTTGATGACAGGGATTGCTACAGTCTTATATTTGCTCCCGGTTTTTCAACTAAACAGGAAATCTCGGATATATCCGGACGTGGTGTCGGTATGGATGTGGTTAAATCACGTATAGCCCAGCTTAATGGTTCAGTAGAAATTGAGTCGCAATTGGGAAAGGGTTCACGTTTCCTTATCAAATTACCTCTTACTCTGGCTATCTTGCCTACCTTGATGGTGATACTGGGTGATCAGACTTTTGCACTGCCATTAACCTGTGTAAATGAAATTTTTGACATGGATATCACCAAGACCAATGTTGTTGATGGTCAGGAAGTGGTGATTGTGCGCGGCAAGGCACTGCCATTATTTTATTTAAGAAAATGGCTGGTTAACGGTTCGGCTAAGGATATAGAACTTGAATCAGCGCATGTCGTTATCGTTACCATCGGGAATCGACATATCGGTTTTGTTGTTGATCAATTAATAGGGCAGGAGGAAGTGGTTATAAAACCATTGGGAGCGTTGTTACATGGAACAAAAGGTATTGCTGGCGCAACTGTAACCGGCGATGGAAAAATTGCACTTATTCTTGATGTGCCTGAAATGCTTCAGGCATATGCAGGCAGATACTGACAGGATACCTGATCTATGGCCATTCGAGTTCTTGTTGTTGATGATTCCGCTTTCTTTCGCAAGATTGTAAGCGAAATACTTGGTTCCGATGCCGGAATTGAGGTGGTTGGTACGGCCAATGATGGCAAGGAAGCGATCGAGCGTACACTGGAACTTAAACCGGATGTAATTACCATGGACATTGAAATGCCGGTCATGGATGGAATTACATCGGTTAAAAAGATCATGGCTGTCAGGCCAACATCAATTTTAATGTTTTCAACCCTGACAACGGATGGTGCCAAGGCAACACTCGATGCGCTGGATGCAGGAGCCGCCGATTTCTTGCCAAAACGTTTTGAGGATATTTCCAAAAACAAGGAAGAAGCAAAACGATTGCTTTGTGAGCGTGTCAGGATACTGGGTGGCAAATCAAGCCATGTGCGTACAAGAGCAGCGCCGGTTGTCGAGAAAAAGGAAACTCCTTCTGTACCTAAAACGGTTATCAAGGCACCGAGCTTGTCACGTTATGATATTGTGGCTATTGGAACATCAACCGGTGGTCCCGTTGCATTACAGGAAGTGTTGACAAAATTACCTGCGGATTACCCTTTGCCGGTTTTATTAATACAACATATGCCAGCCAGTTTTACCCCTTCTTTTGCACAGAGACTGAATCAACAATGCGAGATCACTATCAAGGAAGCCGTCGATGGTGATGTATTAAAACCGGGAACGGCCTATCTTGCGCCTGGCGGCAAACAAATGACAATCGAGGACAAAAAAACCAGCAAGGTTATTCGAATCACTGAGAGTCAGCCGGGACAGACGTATAAACCCAGTGTTGATATCACATTTAAATCTATTGCCGATACAAAGTCGATGAATACACTGGCACTGATCCTGACAGGTATGGGTGCTGATGGTTGTGAAGGTGCACGTGAACTCAAACAAAATGGTGCCACTGTCTGGGCACAGGATGAGGAAAGTTGTGTTGTCTACGGGATGCCAGCTGCGGTTGCCAAGGCAGGTCTGGTAGACATGGTTTTACCACTGTCTCATATTGGTGAAACACTCAAGGGAACCGGATAATCATGGATATTCTTACAGTCATAGGTCTTACTCTGGGTTTTGGGGCGATACTGGTTGGTAATATCCTGGAAGGTGGACACATGGATTCACTGATCCAGGCAACTGCATTATTGATCGTAGGTGGTGGCACGGTTGGCGCGCTTATGGTACAGACAGAACTCAAAGTTTTCTTGTCGGCATTTTCAAAGATCAGATGGTTGTTTTTCCCTCCTTCCATTGCAGCAACTCAGGCAGTGGATAAAATCCTTGAGTGGAGTCGTATTTCGCGTAAGGAAGGACTACTGGGACTGGAAGGGTTGATTGATGAAGAGAAGGATCCTTTTTCCCAGAAAGGTTTGCAGTTATTGGTGGATGGTAGTGAGCCTGAGACCATTCGCAGTATTATGGAAGTTGAGATATCTGTAAAAGAACATTTTGATACACAGTGTGCAAAGGTGTTTGAAGGGATGGGAGGGTATAGTCCAACCATCGGGATTATCGGGGCGGTTTTGGGTTTGATTCACGTGATGAATAATCTGGCCGATCCCAGTGCACTGGGTCCCGGTATCGCGGTAGCGTTCGTGGCAACAATTTACGGTGTAGGATTGGCGAATCTGCTTTTCCTGCCTATGGCAGGTAAAATGAAAATGCTTATTCATCATCAGACACAATTTAGAGACATGATTGTAGAAGGAATCATCTCGATTGCAGAGGGCGAAAACCCACGCAATATTGAAACCAAACTACGTAGTTTCCTCGCGGTTGACTAGGCCTGATCGGGAAAGACAATGGCCCGTAAAAAGAAACATGAGGAACACGAGAACCATGAACGCTGGCTGGTTTCCTATGCGGATTTCATCACGTTACTGTTTGCGTTCTTTGTTGTGATGTATTCCATCTCCTCAGTTAATGAAGGCAAATACCGTGTTCTTTCTGACTCCATGATCGCGGTATTTGAATCATCCCCGAAATCTACCCAACCTATTGAAATAGGAAAGGCAAAAATTGAAGAAAAAACAGGTAAAAAATTACGTCAGGCACATTTTCAATCTCCCAATCCGGGACAGACAAGTGATCGTATCCCTGATCAACAAACATTGAGGCCGATTGGTGAGTCAGAGGCAAGTCCGTTTGAATCACAAGCTATTACAGGTTCACCAAGAGGTAACATGATAAAAAAAATGCGGGAAGACCTTGAAGCCGCATTAGCACCTTTAATTGCAGAAGAGTTATTGACCATCAGAACCAGTGATGCATGGATCGAGGTTGAGATGAAAGAGGATATTTCATTTTATCCGCGTACAGCTGAATTAAGACAGCGCTCTTTGCCGGTACTGGAAGCAGTAACCAGTATATTCAAAGATATTCCTAACGCAGTTCAGATTGAAGGATTTACTGACAATACACCGATTGGCACCGATGAGTTTCCAACCAACTGGGAATTATCCACAGCTCGTGCAGCCAGTGTAGTCAGGTATTTTGTTTCAAAAGGTATCCATCCTTCACGTTTAGCAGCCATTGGATATGGTGAACATCAGCCACTGGTAAGTAACAAGACACCGGAAGGACGTAAAAAGAATAATCGTATTGTCATGGTGCTTTCGACTAATGAAACACCACGTCGTGTTATAGATGAGCCGGAGCCAGAACCTGAAGTCAAGGTGGCGCCCGTCAAACCGGTTGAGGTGAAAAAGGAAACACCTAAACCGGAAGTGAAAAAGGAAACACCTAAACCGGCACAACCACAGCCATCGGCTGAAGTACTTAATTCAATGAAACAGTCAGGTGACGTGCTGGATATTTCACCAATACCCCTGACAGGTAACGAATTGGGTAATTTGCCTGTGGTGATTCAACCGGTTGCTCCACCATTACTGGATAACAGTCTGCTTCCGATTTTGCCAGCCAAACCTAATATCATTCCCGATATCAGGGGTGAATTAAAGAAGCGGAATGAGGCAAAGAAACAATGATTGTCTGGACTGTTGCCAATCAAAAAGGCGGTGTAGGTAAAACAACAACCGCAGTATCACTGGCTGGCTTGCTGGTTGATCGAGGTCACAATACCTTGCTGGTTGATGTTGACCCGCATGGTTCAATGACCAGTTATTTTGGTCTTGATCCTGACAGTGTTGAAAACACGGTTTATAGTTTGTTTCAGGATACCAGTCCTGAACATACTGAACGCCTGATTCGCAAGACCCGTTTTGATCATCTTTATCTGATGCCGGCATCAACTGCATTGACTACTCTTGACAGACAACTGGGTGCTCGAGCCGGAATGGGGCTGGTATTATCGCGGGCATTCAAACCATTGGCTGATCGATTTGATAATATCATTATTGATTGTCCACCCATGCTTGGTGTTCTAATGGTGAATGCATTGGCTGCGTGTGAAAAATTACTCATGCCGGTACAAACCGAATTTCTGGCCATCAAGGGACTGGAGCGTATGTTGCATACCCTGAAGATGATCAACCATACACGTCAGCCTCCATTGCCACATTTAATTGTACCGACCATGTTTGATCGCCGTACACGTGCATCACTGGAAACGTTGCAATATCTGCAGGAACATTACAAGGAAGAGCTGTGGGACAAGGTGATTCCGGTTGACACCCAGTTTCGTGAAGCCAGTCGTGCCGGTATTCCATTGTCATTGATGAATCCAAAAACCCGAGGTTCACAGGCCTATGCTGAATTACTGGATAGTCTGATTGGCGCCGAACCAGATGCAAGTGAAAATATTGCAGTATGAGTAAGGACTCCAGAAATACACCGCTTGTTGATGAGCATCAGGCGCTCAGTGTTTACCTTGAGGCCTTGCTGGAAGAAGTGCCTGAGAGTTTGCCTGAAGCAGAAGAAAGGCCGGTGGTGACAGCAAAAGAGGTTTTGACTCCACCTGTTATTGCACCACCACCAGTACTGCCTGTGGTTGAAGAAAAAACAGAAGTGGTGACACCGGTACAGGAACAGGTTGCGGTTGAACAAAAAATAGAAACAGTAACCGATTCCGGGTCAGACATGCCGGATTATGCCAACGAGCCATTTGAAGCTCTGTTATTCAAGGTTTGTGGCATCAAGCTGGCAGTACCACTGAAGGAATTGAATGGCATACTTGAGTGGCCAGAGAATATTACGGAAATGCCGGGCCATTCGCCCTGGTTTCTGGGGGTCATGCAAAATCTGGATAGCAAGGTCAATATGATAGATACCGCCTTGATCGTGGTTCCGGAAAAACTGAGACAGGCCTTTCCTGAGTCAGCAGGTGAACGTTGTAAGCGTATCGTCCTGATTGGTGAGGGTAAATGGGGGCTGGCATGTGACAATGTCGAAGAGGTCATCAAACTGGAGCCAGCCAGCGTACGTTGGCGTACCAGCCGTACCAAACGCCGCTGGTTGGCTGGTACGGTCATTCAGCACATGAGCGCACTAATTGACCCCGAGGAGTTCGCGCTACTGCTTGCCAGCGACGAGGTCGGTGTCGCTTCCTGATGGCCGCTCTTCTTTTTCCAATACATCACTAAAAGTCCGTCAATTGCCCATCATAGATCTTTTACTGGATATTAGCTGGAATTGGCATATTTCCTGCATATTTCTAATAAAATCCGAAGGATATGACTAAAGTTTGACGCCTGCAGCCCGATTACAAGTTGGGAAATATCGGTATTTCTATTATTTGAACAGAGGTAGAAAGGATGAATAATACTGCAGAAGCTAACGAAAAAGATCCTATTATTCAGTGGGTTACATTTAAGCTGGATAATGAAATATATGGAATCAATGTCATGCAGGTGCAGGAAGTCCTGCGAATGACTGAGATTGCGCCGGTGCCGGGAGCGCCGGATTATGTGCTTGGTATTATCAATTTGCGTGGCAATGTTGTCACCGTAATGGATACACGTAAGCGATTTGGTCTGGTACCTACAGAAACGGATGATCAGACACGTATTATCATCATTGAAGCACAGGGTAATGTAGTTGGTATTCTGGTTGATAGTGTCGCGGAAGTGGTTTATTTACGAGAGTCCGAGATTGATGTTGCTCCGAATGTGGGGAACGACGAAAGCTCCAAATATATTCAGGGAGTATGTAGCAAGGATGAGCAATTGCTTATTCTGGTAGATATAAACAAATTACTTTCAGATGATGAATGGGCAGAGGTGTCCGGGTTGTAGTATTTGAAAAGGTTGGCCAAAGGGAGGGCTAATCCATGGCAGATATACCGATTATCAACCCAACCTTGCCAGGTTGGCCGGTTCAGCCAACTGACAAGTCAGGCGAAAGGAAGAAAAAGCCTGATGATAAAAAAAAGCAGAAGAAAAATGAAGATAAAAAGAGAGGTGATGAAACCTCCGGTTTTGATGAATATGCCTAGGAGGAAGTGGTGATGAACGAGACAATCTTGATTGCAATGACAACAGCGATAGTTATTTCCACATTATTTTCGGTTCTTTCCATGATGACCGTTTGGAAATACAAAAAACAATTAACAGTACACAGAAAAGTCATTAATGAGTTAAGGAATAATTTCAGAACACTGACAAGTGGTTCAAAAGGAGTTGGTGAACGTATGGTTAAACTGGAACAAAAGGTACGTCGTTTAATCGACAGGTTAAATCATCTGGAGCTGAGAGAGTCAACCAAGCCGTTTGATCAGGCGATTCAGATGGCAAACAAGGGTGATGATATTGACGAGCTGGTCGCCAAATGTGGTATGTCACAGGGCGAAGCTGAATTGCTTGTTAATCTGCATGGTATCAAGCGCGCTTCCTGACAATAACCAGAGATAAATAACAATAAATTTCTGCCTATACTTAAAGGTGGTTTAAACAATGCGGGAGCACGATGAAATCTTCATTTATAAGAAGAGCATCCTTTTTTTTGCTATGTCTGGTATGCAGTATTCCAGCTTATGCCGCAATTGATCTGGGTTATCTGAAGTCACTGGTCGATAAACGTGATTTCAAAACTGCATACTCCTATGCAATAAAACATCTGGAAGAAAATGAAGGTGATCCTGAATTTGATTATTTATTCGGGATGGCCGCGATTGATACCGGTGAAATCAGTAAGGGTATTTTTTCACTTGAGCGTGTACTGATTGTTCAGCCAGGTAATCATGTTGCACGACTTGAGCTGGCACGTGCGTACTTTCTGTTGGGTGAGGATTTGCGAGCACGGCAGGAATTTGAAACCATCCTGAAAAAGAATCCACCTGCCGGCGTTCGGGCTTCAATTAATCAGTTTCTTAACGCCATCAAACTACGTGAAACCCGATACAAGACCAGCTCGAAAGCCTATGCAGAAATGAGTTTTGGTTACGACAATAATGTGAACGGCGGTCCGGCTACGGCAGATTTTACATCGCCATTATTTGGTGCTTTATCGCTGAATGATTCAAGCATCAGTACAGATGATGCCTTTTATAAAGCTTCTGTTGGTGGCGCAGTGAATGCGCCGGTTGCCCCCGGTGAGTATTTCACAATGGGCTATGATGTCAGTTATCGTGGGCACAAGGATACAGAGGCCAAAGCATTTAATACAAAAACATTTAATGGTTATGCCAGCGGCAGTATTCTTGACGGAAAAAGTAAATACAAGTTTGGTGGTCAGATCAATCTTTTTTATCTTGATAATGATAGATCTCGAAATATCATGGGCCTGAATGGTGAATGGCAATATACACTGGATAATTCCACGCAATTGACTGTATCAGGGCAGATTAACAAATATCATTATCCGGGTTCACTCGATCTTAATACTACTTCGGTTACTACAGGTTTTGGTTTATCAAAACGATTTGATAATAGTTTAAAACCAATAGTTTTTGCCAATCTGATCATAGGACGCGATTTTGCAAATGAAAGTGGAAGAGCACCGGCGGCAGTAGCTGACCGGACAGTGTATGGTTTCCGTACTGGTGCTCAGTTAATGTTGACACCAAAATTCAGTTTTTCAGGGGCATTGCTGGCTCAGAAAATTGGCTATGGCGAGGAAAACAGTTTTTTTGGCAAGAGAAGAAAGGATGATTTCTGGTCAGCGAGTTTGTCGTCCAACTGGCTATTTATGGAGAACTGGAGTCTGCGTGCCGATGTTAGTTTTATTGAAAATGACTCGAATATTAAAATTAACAACTATGATCGTATCGAGGGGCAATTGTCTGTCAGGCATGATTTTCAGTAGAAATGTGATGGAGTTCGCACCTGAACTGTGAACCAGCACACCTTATCTGGACAGTGATTCTGCTATGTTTTATGCAAGGGTAAAAGCGTATGACCCCTGTGGGTCAGGAGGCGCAACCATGAATAAAAACACTAATTATTTCAATGGCTTGGCAGGAATTCCGGTTATCTTCCTGTTTTTCATGCTTTTTTCATTTGCTGTGGCAGCAGCTGAGCCTATAGCGAGAGTCATCGTCAGTTCAGGCCATTTTACAGCGGTTCAGCCCGATGGCAAGGAACGTGTCCTGAAACGCCGTTCTGCCATATTTGAAGGTGATACGCTCATAACGGCTGAAGATGCGCGCGCCCAGATCCGATTCAAGGATGGTGCCCTGATTGATATCCAGGCGGCGACCCAGTTACGTCTTGATGAATATAACTACCAAGGGCAAGTTGATGGTACCGAGAAAAACACCATGAGCCTGATCAAGGGTGGTTTCCGTACCATTACGGGTGTTGTGGGTAAAAAGAACAAGAAGAACTACAAGGTCAATACGCCAGTCGCGACCATTGGTATTCGTGGTACGCACTATGGTTTGCATTATTGCGGTAGTGACTGTGGCGTGGATACTGGTAACGGACAGCAGAATAAGAAAGGATTATTTGGTGGTGTGGTTGATGGTGCTGTGGTTGCCAATAATGATTCCGGAGAAATTCGTTTAGGTAATGATGAATATTTTCATGTAGCCAGCAAGAGTGCGGAACCCAAAGTCTTGCTTGTTCCTCCAGCTATTATTTTTAAAGGTAGTGAACTGCAAGTCACCGCGAGTATGACTAAGGAAACCGGTGATTCAGGTGCAACAACTACAGAAACAGTATTTACAGAAGAAGTGGCGGTATCAGAAAACTATGAGGTAGCTTATAGCGATCCTGATACCGGTGAAGTGACAAGCTCGTTTCAGGAACCAACTCAGCCGGTTGTTGAGTTAACCACACAAGAACCAACAGGTGATACTTCACC
>JAOUJV010000069.1 GCA_029882995.1 Gammaproteobacteria bacterium
ACAAACTTTTCACCTACAACCGACCCCATAGAACCGCCCATATAACTAAACTCAAATGCAGCAGCGACCAGCGGCACATCTTTCACCTTTCCTTTGATAACAATCAACGCGTCATTTTCATCTGTATTTTTCTGAGCCTGACTGATCCTGTCCTTGTATTTTTTGCTGTCCTTGAATTTCAGTATATCAACCGGTTCAAGATTGGCGGCAATTTCCATGCGCCCTTCTTCATCCAGAAACAATTCCAGACGGCGACGTGCGCCAATGCGCACATGACTACTGCACTTGGGACAGACGTCCTGATTACGTTCAAGCTCGGCACGGTACAACACTGCCCCGCATGCCTTGCAGTTATACCAGAGACCTTCAGGCACCGTTTTCTTTTTAGTGCTGTTGTCGGTCCTGATACGCGAGGGTAATAATTTTTCAAACCAGCTCATAATAAATTCATGTTTTTAATTATTAATGTTGTATGTTTAGTTGTCGGTAATATTATTTTGTTCCCGTCTTTTTCACATCCGCATCCAGTGCGGTACGCATGGAAGACAAAATGGCAACAACTTCTTTTTGTATTTTATCCGGGCTATCTGTAAATTCTTCAAATTTCTTGACCAGTGCACTGCCAACAACGACCGCATCAGAAACTGCACCAACACCTGCTGCAATCTCTGCATCCTTGATGCCAAAACCGACTCCAACAGGTAAATCAGTATGGCGACGGATCTGCTGTACCTTGTCAGCAACTCCCTGTATATCAAGATTAGCCGCACCAGTGACACCTTTCAATGAAACATAGTAAACAAACCCGCTCGCAACAGAGCAAATTTTCTTCATTCTGTCGTCTGTTGTTGTAGGTGCTATCAGGAAAACCGGATCAAGATTATTGTTTCTGAAAATTTCAATCACACCTGTGGCTTCTTCCGGCGGCAAATCCACGGTCAATACGCCGTCCACACCCGCTTCTGCGGCCTGTTTAGCAAAACTCTCATATCCCATGATCTCGACCGGATTGAGATAACCCATCAGGATCACCGGAGTGTTATTATTGATTTTACGGAATTCTTTCACCATACCAATCACATCATGCAAACTGGTATGTAATTCCAGAGCACGCTCACTGGCCTTTTGGATCACGGGGCCGTCTGCCATCGGATCAGAAAAAGGTACGCCGAGTTCAATCACATCGACACCCGCGTCAACCATCGCGTGCATCATGGGCACGGTAATTTCAGGTTTGGGATCGCCTGCGGTAATAAATGGAATCAAGGCGGTACGCTGTTGCGCACGTAAGGAATCAAAACAGGGTTTTAATCGACTCGCCATCAGAGTGTAATTCCTTCGCGTGCAGCCACCGTGTGAATATCCTTGTCGCCACGACCGGACAGATTCACCACGATTACCTGATCCTTGTTCATGGTCGGCGCCAGTTTTTTTGCGTAAGCCAGCGCATGACTGGATTCAAGTGCAGGGATAATGCCTTCAATACGTGTCAGCGCATGAAATGCATCCAGTGCTTCATCATCCGAGATCGGCACATAGGTTGCGCGCTCAGTATCTTTCAACCATGCGTGTTCAGGGCCCACACCGGGATAATCCAGACCTGCCGAGATTGAATGAGTCTCGATGATCTGGCCATCCTTGTCTTCAATCAAATAAGTACGGTTACCATGCAACACACCGGGTTTACCTGCACACAAGGTGGCCGCATGCTTGCCGCTTTCAATGCCATAGCCAGAGGCCTCAACACCGTAAATCGCGACATCTTTATCTGCAAGGAACGGATAAAACAAACCAATCGCATTGGAACCACCGCCAACACAGGCCACTAACGCATCCGGCAATCTGCCGACTTGTTGCATGCATTGCTCTTTGGCTTCACGACCAATCACTGCCTGAAAATCACGCACCATCGCAGGATAGGGGTGCGGCCCTGCTACAGTACCAATAATATAGAATGTACTATCTACATTCGTGACCCAGTCACGCATCGCTTCATTAAGTGCATCTTTCAACGTTTTGGAACCGGAAGTTACTGGCACGACTTTCGCACCCAGTAATTTCATACGAAATACATTACTGGCCTGACGCTGAATATCTTCTGCGCCCATATACACAACACATTCCATTCCGAAACGCGCCGCCACCGTGGCGGATGCAACACCGTGCTGACCGGCACCGGTTTCTGCAATCACGCGTTTCTTGCCCATGTAACGCGCAAGCAATGCCTGACCCACGGTATTGTTGATCTTGTGTGCACCGGTATGGTTTAAATCTTCACGCTTCAGATATATCTGTGCACCACCGAGTTCCCTGCTCCAACGCTCGGCGTGATACATCGGTGAGGGGCGACCGACATAATGAGCCAATGTGTCATCCAGTTCTTTAATAAATGCGGGATCTTTTAAATAATGCTCATAGGCCTCGCGCAATTCTTCCAGCGCCGCCATGAGTGTCTCGGAAACGAATAAACCACCATAAGGGCCAAAATGGCCATTGGTATCTGGCAAATCGTAGTGACTAAAATCGAATGCTGGTTTTTGACTCACTGAATAATTCCAACTCTTAAACGAGACTATGCGCCTCGCACTGCACGTACAAAAGCAGTCATTTTATCTGCATCCTTAATGCCCCTGGATGATTCCACACCACTGCTGACATCAACGGCATAAGGACTGATCTGGCGGATGGCCGAGGCGACATTGTCAGGATCCAGGCCGCCAGCGAGGATTATAGGTTTTTTTGCCGTTGCAGGCACCTTTTCCCAGTCAAATGTCTCACCGGTACCGCCCGGTGCCTTGTCACTGTGGCTATCCAGTAAAAATGCGCTGGCATCGGGATAATTGGCCATTTCAGCATCAATATTGGTATCAGCGCCTATCCGGATGGCCTTGAAATAGCGCCGTCCAAAGTCAGCACACAGCGTCTGAGGCTGATCACCATGGAACTGGAGCACATCCAGAGACACCTCATCCAACACCGCCTGAATCTCATACTGATCTTCATCGACAAACAGCCCTACCAGACTGGTAAAAGGCGCCACTACCGATGCAATCTCACTCGCCTGCTCAATCGTCACTGCCCGTGGACTTTTGCCATAAAACACCAGCCCAATGGCATCCACCCCAAGATTTGAGGCCAGAATGGCATCTTCAGGACGGGTTATTCCGCAGATTTTGATTTTTGGTGTCATCGGGTTAATTGTAGTGATTTGAAGGGGTTATTGTAGCGTATTTTTTAGGTTACTGCGTAACGGGTTACTTGTCTCTCGTCCCTTCGGAGAAAAGATAAGTGGCCTGTCACTTAGTGACAAACAAATAAGCATAAATGACATAAAGCATGAAAACCTGATTTATCTGAACATTGCCTTCCATTAATCAGTAAACTCCGCTCGCATGAAAACATCTGTCTGATTATATAGGTTCTAATTTTCTGCACGATATTGTCTTCCTTTGGTTCTTGTTGAAGTAAATAGTGATGAGTGAGTTTAAAAACAGCATATCTGCCTTGTTGCTTAATAAAAGATACTGGTTCGTTCATTTCTGGATTGTTTCCATTATTTCTGTCGCGGGCCTGGTGTTTATGGGCGGTGCCACTTATTCAGGTGCGCCTCCTGTTCCGGATTTCAGATCTGCTAATGGCGAAATCATTGTTTCAGCGAATGACATTATGGCTGGTCAGGAGTTGTTTCAGCTTAGAGGTTTGATGAATTACGGTTCGTTCTGGGGTGATGGCGCAGAACGCGGCCCGGATTTTACAGCTGAATCATTACATGCAATGACGGTGGCCATGAAGGCATTTTATGCCGAGCAGTTCAAGCCCGGCTCAGTCAAACAGCATGATCGCCTCAGGGAGTGGCAGTATGATATTCCGGATTATGATCAAGGTGCGATTGCAGGAAAGATAAAAACTGAATTACACAATAATACATTCAATGAGTCGAGCAATTCGGTAACACTTAATCCTGCACAGATTTATGGTGTTCAATTCCTGAATTCCTATTACACGCGCATGTTCACTGACACGAGTTTCCCGGAAGCATTTCATCCTGTAAATTACATAAGTGATCCGGTGCACTTAAAACAGTTAACAGCATTCTTTTATTGGGGAAGCTGGGTTTCCAGTGCTGATCGTCCCGGAAATAATTACAGCTATACTTCAAACTGGCCATATGATCCCGATGCCGGTAATACCCCACCGACATCACTGATGATGTGGAGTTTTATCTCCATCTTTATATTGCTCATCGGTATCATGACGGTACTGTATATATACGGGCAAATGAAAACCATGCCCACCTCTCCTTTTGATATAAAACCCGGAAAGCAGTTACTCACCACATCCGATCTTGAAAAAGGTTATGTGCGCCCTACACAACGCGCAACGTATAAGTTTTTTGCGCTGGCTATTATTTTGTTCGGGTTTCAGGTGCTGGCCGGTATTCTTTCAGCCATGGACTTTGCCAGTCCATTTGCACATCAGATCGCTGGTATCTTGCCGTTTAATATACTTAGAAGTTATCACACGCTATTACAGATTTTCTGGTTCTTCATGTGTTGGGTTGGCTATACCATTTTCTTTTTGCCACGGTTGGCGGATGTTCCAAAATATCAGGAACTGCTGATCAATATTTTATTCGCCATTTGTGTCGTAGTCGGTTTCGGTGGTGTGGTAGGCATTTACTTGGGACAGTCAGGCATATTAACCGGCACGACGGCTTATTGGTTTGGCAGTCAAGGTTGGGAGTTCATGGAGCTGGGGCGTTTTTTCCAGATATTATTGCTGGCAGGTTTTGTTTTGTGGATTTTTATTATTTACCGTGGTGTTAAGCCATGGATCACTAAAAAAACATTCTGGTCTGTTCCGGCCTGGCTGTTATGGGGCAGTGGCATCATGGTGTTTTTCCTGTTCTTTGGTCTGTTTGCCACTATTGATTCTAACTGGGCCATTGCTGATTACTGGCGCTGGATGGTGGTTCATATGTGGGTGGAAGTCACCTTTGAGGTGTTCACTACGGTCATTGTCGGATTTATATTGGTTCAAATGGGACTGGTCACAAGAACCATGGCCGAGCGCGTCATTTATCTCGCCGTTATCCTGTTCCTGATAACTGCAACGATTGGTGTGGCGCATAATTTTTACTGGATTGCCAAACCAACCAGCGTGATTGCATTAGGCAGTGTGTTTTCAACATTACAGATATTGCCATTGTTGCTGTTAACACTGGATGCATGGCAAATGAGGAATGAAGGCAAAGGCGCCTATGTTAATCACGCCAACAATCATCAGACATTTATAATGGATGGGGTTTGGTTATTTATACTGGCTGTGAATTTCTGGAACATCTTTGGTGCCGGTGTGCTGGGTTCATTAATCAACCTGCCGATTGTTAACTACTTTGAACATGCCACTTACCTAACCGGAAACCACGCGCATGCGGCCATGTTTGGTGTTAAGGGCAACGTGGCATTGGCCGGGGTTTTATTCTGTTGCCAGCATTTGTTCCGTTCCGAAAGCTGGAATCCTGCAATTATAAAACTGTCATTCTGGACACTAAATATAGGTGTGGCGTTAATGATGTTCCTTGATCTGTTTCCGGCCGGACTGTATCAGCTGTTTATTGTATTGGAAGACGGTTTCTGGCTTGCAAGGGCGCAGGAAACCATTACAGGTACCGTGTTCCAGACATTGACCTATTTCAGATCCATTGGCGGCCTTGTGTTTGTTGTTGGTGTGCTATCACTGATATGGTTTATTTTGACAAGGGCATTCAGCCTGAAACCGGAAATAACCACTCAAATACAATCTACTGAAAATGACTGGGCTGAAAACAAACAATAAAAAGGGGGAATGACAACTGAAAAACATTGTCGTTTGCCACCACCTCCTTTTTTACTTTTCTTGGCGGTTAAAGATTTAAAACCCCCGGATTTCGCTAGGCCGCATCCGGGCTACAATTACTCACGTTGCTCACCCGAAATGACTCTCCTTCGACAAGCTCAGGATGAACGGCCTGTTTTAATACCCTCACCCCAACCCTCTCCCGGAGGGCGAGGGAGAATTAAAAAGGATTTGTCAGCTCCCTGACCGGTATATCAAACTCTTCCGGATATATCACGTTCGCAAGATACAATCCATCTGGTGGTGCAGTGACCCCACCCTTGGTGCGGTCACGATATTCGAGCACTTCCTTGCTCCAGTCGACAGGTTGTTCACCGGCACCGATTTCGATTAGTACGCCCGCAATATTGCGTACCATGTGGTAAAGAAAGGCATTGGCTTCGATATCAATATAAATAAAGTCGCCATGTCGACTAACGTTAATAAAGTGAATGCAACGGTTCGCATGTTTGGATTGGCATCCCATTGCACGGTAGGAGCTAAAGTCATGTTCGCCGATCAAATGCCGTGCGGCTTCGTGCATGGGTTTGGCATCAAGTGGTCTGAATTCCCATGACACAAGTGATTTCAAATAAGATGGGCGCACATCACGGTTTAAAATCACGTAGCGATATTGACGTGCAGTGGCAGTATAGCGCGCATGAAAATCTTCACTGACCTGTTTTGCCCACAGGAAGCTGATGTCTTTGGGTAAATTGGCATTACCGCCATGTAGCCAGGAATAGTCGGTACGTTCGACTTCGGTTTCAAAATGAATCACCTGTTGCATGGCATGGACACCCGTATCGGTACGTCCGGCACAGATGGCAGTCACTTTTTCATTCGCAACCGTGGAAAGTGCCTTTTCAACGGCTTCCTGAATTGAAGGGGAATGGTCCTGATATTGCCAGCCGTTATAGTGACTGCCATTGTATTCGACGCCGAGAGCAATACGCATTTCGATTTTCTACACCTTAATAAACATAAATCAAAATAATGCTGAATAAAAACATGAATGGAAACAACCACTGAACAACGGGTGGTGATGCTGTGAGCGGTATTGTAACGGATCGCTCTGGTGCATTCTCCGCCTTATGTATTATGGTATTAAAGATATCTGATGTGCTATTGATGATATTTTTAAATCTGCCCTGTAGCGTAGTGCCGGCCTGCTCCTTTCTCTGCTCAATAACAGGTTGTAACTCACTCAGTGTTTCGAGTGTCAATGTCATGCGTAGCATGAATTTATCTCTGGGTAATCCTGCCAACTTAAACGGAGCCAATATCCAGTAGAGTGCGCCAAGTATCTGCTCCTTTGGAGTTGTCTGAATCATAAGGTTAATCGCAATAATAACCAGAATAAGCGAGCCCGCTCTTAATCCGCCCTGTTCCAGTCCTTCTACAGTTGGTGACCACGCCATGTTCAGCGCAGGCGTTCCGGGTGTAAACCAGAAATACATTATCATGAGCGCAAGAAAAAACCAGCGCATACGATTTATCAGTTTCAGGTGTGATGTAATGAATAAATGCCGTGTCACAATATGCAGTGACACGACAATGAATGTACAAAAAAGGAAAACATCGAGATGATTGCGGGAAAGGGCACCCGTTAAAACAATTAAACAAATAACCCTGATAACAGGATCCATTTATTGTTGCAGTTGGCTCATTAAATCGCGGGCTTCATGCTGTTGAGTCTCATTACCCTCTTCCATGACTTCTTCCAGGATACTCTTGGCGCCTTCCGGATCACCCATGTCGATATAGGCCTTGGCCAAATCCAGTTTGGTGCCCACTTCATCTTCATCCGTATACAGCCCACCATCAACAGCAGAGTCCTCGAACATGGTGCTAGGCGCATGTCCTTCAGCCGCTGTATCTTCCATATCCATTGTGAAATCTTCTTCAGTGACTGAATCATCCAGATTAAAATCAATGTCTGCATCTTCGGTTGCAACCGTATCTGAATCAAAAGACAGGGAATCTTCCATGTCAATTTCGGATGTGCCACCAACACTTTCACCAAAAGCACTTTGCTCAAATGCATTAGTATCACTCAGCGCCTCATCCAGTGAAGCCACTTCATCGATCAAATCAAGATCGGCAGTTTCTTCTTTATCAGTGACTTCATCCAGTGCACTCGCATCCAAATCAAGATTACTCTCCAGATCGAGATTGCTGTCAAGATCAAGTCCGCCTTCTTCTTCAGGCATATCCAGATCTAAATCACTACCCATATCCAAATCAGACATATCTGTTGTTTCTGACTCACCTATATCAGGCTCATCAAACGACATGGGGAAATCTTCATTGTCGGTTTCTGCTGGCTCCGCTGCGCCTGCAAATAAATGGTTGTCCGGACACAATATTCTGCCCATCTCTACTACTTTGTCCCATACCGGGCTCTGCTCACCACCCAGTGAGGCATAGAATTCTTCTGCCAATGCCTGAAATGCATCTGCATTATTTGACAGACTGTAGACTTCCAGTAATTTCACTTTCAGTTCAGGACGTGCCGGATCATTATTAAGTGCATCCTTCAATAAATCTTCTGCCTGTTTGAAACCACCATAAGCCAGATAAACATCTGCTTCAGCCACCGGATCGACATCACTGACTTCGGTTTGAATGCCTTCAATACCACTGACTGAAAATTCACTCAGGAATGATGAATCACCCGACTTGCCTTTTGGTGCTTCTCCTGCAGATCCATCTGTTTCAGCCTCGGCTGATTTTGATGCGCCGCCAGTCAAAATGCTTTCCTGAAAGTTCATGCGCATATCAGACAATCTGCGTTTACTGACAACCATCCAGACTATCGCACCCAGTACCAGCACAATAGCAATCACTGCTGCCAGCATGAGTGGGCTATCCATCAGATCATCAACGAATCCACGCTCAGCCTGTGGGCTTGGTGTAGGTTTTGGTTTGGCTACTGGAGCAGGCGCCGGTTTTGTTGCCTCAGGCTCTGCCATTTTTTCAGATTCTGTTGTCTGCGGTGGTTCAGCCGTTACCGCAGGTCTTACCTGCATTTCCTTTTGGAAACCGGCAAGGGCTTCATCCTTGATGGCGAGTGATTTTTCCATCTCGCTTAACTGATTTTCCAGTTCATTAACGCGGGCACGTAATGATGCCGCTTCTTCACTGCTTGCACTGGTGCCGCCATCCTGCATGGCAGAACCACTACCCGCCCGATCACCATCTGCCTGTTTGGCAGCCAGTTCGGCTTCTTCTTCAGGTGAAAGCAATTTAAGACGAGGACCTGTGTCACTTGTTGCGCCTTCCATGTCCGGTGCCATCAGTGCACCTTCACCTGGTGCTGACGTGGATATATGTGTGGAACTGGCTCTTGATGCCTTCCAGTCCTGATATTGAGCGCGGCTTAAACGACCGGCTTCACGCTTGCTAATCTCGGTCACTTCTTCCATATCAGGAATACGCAACACATGACCAGCCTTGAGATCATTAATATTATTGTTGTAAAACGCATCCGGATTTTTCTTCAACAAGGCCTGCATGACCTGTTCGATACTTACCTTGGAATTCGGGCGTACCTTTTGTGCAATTGACCACAACGTGTCAGTCCGCTTGGTAGGGCCATAAGTATCAGAACTCGCCTGAACTGGTTCGTCTTCTTCTATTTCTATCGGAATATTCGGGAACAGGACTTCTTCCTCAGCCATAACAGGAGCGGGTTCAGGAATTGTCGCTTGTCTCACGACTGAAGATTTGGCTTTTGTTTCTGCCTGTTTTACCGGTGCAGGTGTTTCCTGCGCAAAAGCGGGTGGATCAACCAATGCTGTATATTCGCGTAGCATCCTGCCTTTCGACCAGTTCACTTCAATAACAAAATCAATGAATGGTTCTTTGACAGGATCTTTTGTTGTAATGGTGATAACCGGCTTGTTGGCCTTATTGATCTGGGTATTAAACTGGAATGCAGTCATGAAAAATAAGCGATCGACACCAACAAGTTCAAAGTCTCTCTGGCTGGCCAGATTAACCTTGATGCCATCCATTTCATCAGGATGCACTGAAAGTAATTCGATTTCCGCATTCAGCGGTTCGTTTAATGATGAATGGAGGGTTAATTCTCCAAGTCCCAACGCCATTGTCCTGCCGCTAACCAATATTGTTAGCACGGCCAAAGTCAGGAGTAGATTCCTAATCATTCGCACTTCCTTAATACCTTTTGCCATATATATGGAATGTCTATCAGGACGTTCCGTTTTGTTGTTTAAAGTTTCAAACTTCCTGTCAAAATCTCCCGCAAGGGAATGAATTTTATACAATTACTGCCTCACTTCGGTAACTATAGCTTATAGATAGTCTTTTACCAAAATTTCGGCTATCTGGACGGTATTCAATGCCGCCCCCTTTCTCACATTATCCGCAACCACCCATAAATCCAGACCGCGGGGATGTGAAATATCTTCCCTTATACGCCCTACATATACCGGATCCTTGCCTACCGATTCTGTGACCGGTGTTGGATAACCGCCCGGTTTATGCTCATCCATGACCCTGACACCAGGTGCCTTGAGCAACAATTCCCTTGCTGTTTGCGCTGAAATCTTCTCTTTTGTCTCAATATGGAGAGCCTCAGCATGCCCAAAAAAGACCGGCACCCTCACCGCAGTGGGGTTTATCAGGATGTCGTCATCTCCAAGGATTTTTTTAGTCTCCCAGACCATTTTCATCTCTTCACGTGTGTATCCATTGTCCTGGAACACGTCAATATGGGGTAAAACATTAAATGCAATCTGTTTGGGATAAACTTTAGTCTCTACTTTCTTGAAACTGAGTAGATTGGCTGTCTGGCTGGCCAGCTCTTCCATTGCCTCTTTACCGGTACCGGAAACTGACTGATAAGTCGCCACATTGACGCGTTCTATTCCGACAGCATCATAAATCGGCTTGAGCGCGACCAGCATCTGAATAGTGGAGCAATTCGGGTTGGCAATAATATTACGCTGTGTATAACCGGCAACTGCTTCGGGATTTACTTCCGGTATCACTAGCGGTACATCATCATCGTTTCGAAAATGCGAGGTATTATCAACAACGATGGCACCTGCTTCTGCCGCTCTGGGTGCAAACTCGGCCGAAATGGAACCACCGGCAGAAAACAATGCTAACTGGACTTTTGAAAAGTCGAATGTCGCCAGATCTTCAATTGTAATATTCTTTTTATTGAATTGTGCTTTTTTACCAATAGAACGACTACTGGCAAGCGGGTATAACTTGCCAACAGGAAAGTTGCGATCTTCCAGAATGGAAATTATCGTTTCACCCACCACACCGGTGGCACCAACGACCGCAACATCGAATTTTTTATTTGTCATTTTTTTTTGATTATTGTTCCAGCAATATTCGCATCATACGTCTGAGCGGTTCTGCCGCACCCCATAGCAACTGATCACCAACGGTAAATGCAGATAAATACTCCGGACCCATGGTCAATTTACGCATTCGACCTACTGGTACAGTCAAAGTACCTGTGACTGCAGCAGGAGTCAGTTGTTCCATAGTAATCTCCCTGTCATTCGGCACTACCTTCACCCAGTCATTGTGGCTTGCCAGTATGTCATCAATTTCATTCAACGGCACATCCTTTCTTAACTTGATAGTTAATGCCTGTGAATGACAGCGCATGGCGCCAATTCGTACACACAGGCCATCAATCGGAACCTGATTATCTGATCGTCCCAGTATTTTGTTGGTTTCAACCTGTGCTTTCCATTCTTCCTTGCTTTGTCCTGAATCAAGCTGAACATCAATCCATGGGATCAGACTGGCCGCCA
>JAOUJV010000070.1 GCA_029882995.1 Gammaproteobacteria bacterium
TCAAATTCCATCGCCGCTGCAATACATGCCTGATTCAGTGGTGGTACCAGTGCCGGTCCATCTTCCGGATCAGCATTCATCATCACAATTAAAAGTTTATCTGCCATGATTCATCCCTAGTGAGGATTTATTCCCTGGATTTTTTCCCTGACAACTCTGTTGAATCCAGAGATACCACTACTTTTGTTTTTGGCTCATCAATAAAATGTGGTCTTGCATTATTCTCCACGCCCGCTTCGTCATTCAATTCCTTTTCCCTTGCCGTAATCAAATCAAGGCAATGTCTGATATCATCCTTGGTCTGATCGGATAATGGATGCTTCAGGCCCGGCTTTGTTGTCGTGTCCTTAATGACGCTGACAAGCACTGATTTTACTGCTTTAAGGATACGATGTTCCATAATTCTCTCTGCTCCAGATTCATAACTGCCCGGCTAGAATAACATCTATTACTGTATCGGACGATATCTTCTATCAATTAATAGGCGTAACCGGACTGGAATTAATGTTAATGGCTTCAGGTACATGCACTGTCGAGGTTGGGTAGGCAATCTCGGCACCATGCGACAAGATAATATTGCTGATCTTGAGGAGCACATCCTGCTTGATGTCATGAAATTCAGTCCATACAGTAGTGTACGTAAAACAGTAAACGAAGAAGTCCACTGACGAGTTATTGAATTTGTTAAAATTCACCATCATGGTCAGATCGCTGTTGATGTCCTTGTGAGCAATCAGCATCTCTCTGACCTCTCTGGTTATAGTCTCCATTTTCGAGATATCGTCATAGCGTATACCGATGGTTTCATAGATACGGCGGTTGCTCATGCGTGACGGATTTTCAACTGCAATACTGGCAAACGTTGAATTCGGAATATACAACGGACGTTTATCAAATGTTCTTATCTCGGTCAGACGCCAGCCGATTCTTTCGACTGTTCCCTCAATATCCCGATCAGGTGATCTGATCCAGTCACCGACTTCAAACGGACGATCCAGATAAATCATCAATCCACCAAAGAAGTTGGCCAGCAAATCCTTGGCAGCAAAACCAACAGCAATACCGCCGACACCACCAAACGCCAGAATACCGGAAACACTGTATCCGAGTGTCTGTAATGCAACCAGAATGGAAGTGATTATTATGGAAGCACGAATCAGTTTTCCGATCGCATCAACTGTGGTTCGATCAACCTTTTCCCCTGCCTTTTCATGCTTATGAATAATATTGTTTTCGACTTTCAGAACCAGTCGAACCAGAAACCAGCATAAGGTAGCAATAACACCGATATCACGGATTGGACCAATTGCCTCAAATATGATGGCGCCAGTCTTGTTCTGAACAATCTCGGCGGCAAAGGCAATACCAACAATCCAGATAAATAATCGAAGTGGTTTGCGTAGAGCATCAACAATCGCATCATCCCAGAGATTTCTGGTCTTTATGAGACGTTCATGTAGACGTACCAGTACCCGTTTCCCAATGAAATTAAACAGCAGAACAAAAAAGACAACAGCAAAAACCTGCACTATCCACAGTTGTTCTTTTGTCACGTATTTAAACCAGTCTGTTATTTCATTCATATCCTATATCTTAAACCTATAATTTTCTTAATCCGTCTAATTCTTTCAAGCCACAATACTTTTAAAAGGCACTCAGGTGAGTGCGAGACAAGGCAAGATTTGATGAAAAATGCGCAGTTTACAAATAGTAAATGAGCGCCCAATATACGGGCATAAACAATTTCTCATCAAAGCTTAACACCGTATCGCACCAGCTGAGGCCTTTTAAACATCGAGCTCTAGTGTTCCCGGCTCAGCATACTCCATAACCTCACTCACCGTATCTTTCCATTGGTGGCTCGCTAATAACTCATTCCGGCCAATGGTGTTACGACCGTGCATGCGGGCAAGACGCATTTGTGAAGCAGCCGATGAATAATTGCCAAGTCCATCCAGTACCGCTGATGCTGACTCCGGATGATTGCAGACCAATACCATATCACAACCGGCCTTAAGTGCAGATTTTGCCCTTTCGACAACTCCTCCGGCCACGGTTGCCCCTTCCATACTCAAATCATCACTGAAGATCACACCCTGAAAACCGAGGCGTTGACGTAACACATCCTTAAGCCAGAACTCGGAATAACTGGCCAGCTTGTTATCAATGGCCGGATAAATAATATGCGCCGTCATCACCGCGGCAAGGCCAAAATTGATCAGACGCTCAAAGGGCACAACGTCTTCCATATAAATATCTTCAAATGCACGTGTATCCACCGGCACGCCGACATGAGAATCCACATCTACTGCACCATGGCCGGGAAAGTGTTTCCCTGTCGCCTTCATACCGGCCTGCTCCATACCTTTTATATAGGCCTGTGCAATATTGCTGACACCATCAACTGTTTTATGAAAGGCGCGATCTCCTATTACCTGACTGATTCCTCTATCCAGATCCAGAATCGGTGCAAAACTGAAATCGACACCTACAGCCCTTAATTCCGATGCCATTAACCAGCCTGTCTTTGTTGCCAGCTCACGTGCCTTTTGCGGGTTATTGTCATACACCTTGCCGAGATAAGAGACAGGTGGCAAGGAAGTAAACCCTTTATGAAAACGTTGTACACGACCACCTTCGTGATCAACTGAAACCAGAACCGGTGGTTTACGTGCTGCATGTATTTGCTGAATGAGTTCAGCCAGTTGTTCGGGGGATTCGTAATTACGGGTAAATAAAATAACACCGCCTGTTAACGGGTGGCGCAACATGTCCTTTTCTTCCGGAGTGACTTCCAGTCCAACCAGATCCAGCATGACAGGTCCGAGTGTCATAATTCTGAACTCCGTGGTTGAACAGTTTGTAGAGTGCATTTTATTTTGTGTTCTGACAAGACGCGATGAAGAGTAATAGCAAGCCTATTGCGATGATTCGCAACGCAGTCAGATACAAAATAAAATGTGCTATACAGGCTGTAGCGCAACATACAAGAAATAAACATGCTAAAAATATTCAACATTATAATTACCAATATATTCAAGATGTCTTTAATAAGCGGTCAACCATGGAGCTCAGGATTCTCATTTCTATTCCTCAATGATATTGACCGGTGTTCCCGCTTCCACCTGGTCAAAAAGTTGTATTACATCTGTATTGCGCATTCTCACACAACCATGTGAATTTGGCATACCTATGGGTTCATCATCCGGTACGCCGTGAATATAAATAAACCGGCGCATGGTATCGACATTACCAAGACGGTTCTTGCCGCGTTCGCATCCACTCAACCACAAGATACGACTCAAAATCCAGTCACGGGCAGGGTCGGTTTGTCTCATGTCGGGCGAATACACCTCTCCCGTCGGGCGCCTTGCAACAAATACCGTTCCCGGTACGCACCCCGCCCCTATTTTGGCTCTGATGACATGTTTCCCACGCGGAGTACACTCACTGCCAAACAGCTCACCTGCCCCGTTACTGGCAGTTGAGACCGATACATCCATCAAAATGTTGTCCTGTCCATACAGCTTCAGTCGCTGTTGGGCGAGATTGACTTCAACATAACGGTTTAATCCTGTCATGGCATGTATTAAACCATGAAGATCACGAGAATGAAATTTTAGGTAGTAATTTTAGAGAGTTATCTAAAATTGTATAAAAAGTGACCGGAGCATGGTCAAAAGGAAAATTGGTAGCGGGGAGAGGATTTGAACCTCTGACCTTCGGGTTATGAGCCCGACGAGCTACCAGGCTGCTCCACCCCGCATCAATAGGTCGCGCAGTTTACATAAAACAGCCTGTATATTCAAGAACTATCTGAATTTACTGAATTTTCAGTCAAAATTGATAAGAAACTGACCGGTTTACATGCCGAGTGCAGAGGCACAAAGTGACAGCAATCCACCCGGGAAAATACCTAGCCCCAGAATGGCCAAAGCATTGGCTGACAGGAAAAAGCGCATATCGGGTCCGGCGATAAAGTCATTGGTATCCTCTGCCTTATCGAAATACATTAATTTAACGACACGCAGATAATAGAATGCACCGATTATAGAGAACGCAACCGCGGTCACCGCCAGCCAAACCAGATCGACTTCAACAACCGCCTTCAATACAGCAAGCTTCGCCCAGAAACCGAGCAGTGGCGGCACACCTGCCATGGAGAACATCACGATTAACATCATGAAGGCATACCAGGGACTGCGTTCATTCAGCCCTTTCAGATCATCAAGTGAGTCTGCCTCGAATCCGGCACGGCTGAGGAACAAAATCATACCGAAAGCAGCCATGCTCATGATGGCATAGACGATCACATAAAACATGGAAGCGACATAACCGGATTGCGTACCGGCAATGATACCCAGTAATAAATAGGCGACATGCGAAATCGTGGAATATGCCAGCATGCGTTTGATATTGGTCTGCGCAATGGCAATCACATTACCAACGAACAGTGAGAGCACAGTCATGATGATCAGGATATCCTGCCATTGTGCCTGCATACTGCCCAGCCCTTCTACCAACAGGCGCATAACCAGTGCAAAGGCCGCAATCTTGGGTGCTGCACCAATATACAAGGTTACCGAGGTCGGCGCACCGTGATACACATCGGGTACCCACATATGGAAAGGAACTGCACCGAGTTTAAAGCCAAGACCGGTTATCAGGAAAACCATACCGGTGATCATTATCAAACTGCTGGACAGATCACCCGTTGAGAGTTTGTTACTCATTTCTACAATATCAAGCGTACCGGTGGCACCATAAAGCAGTGACATACCGTACAACAACATGCCTGATGCCAATGCACCGAGCACAAAATATTTCATGGCCGCCTCAGATACCGTGACAACATTACGCTGCATTGCAACCATGGCATATAAACAGAGTGATAACAGTTCCAGACCAAGATAAACCATAAGCAGGTTATGGGCTGACACCATGATCATCATGCCCAGAATACCAAACAGACCGAGCACAAAATATTCACCACGGTACATCTCGCGTGCGCGCAAATACTCGCGTGAATAAACAAAGACCATAAAGGACACAATATAAATAAACAGTTTGAGTAAATCAGACATACTGTCGGCCACAAACATACCGTTGAATACACGGTTTGTTTCTGTCGCGGGCAGCGCAATCGTCAGTATGGCTGCCATAACTAATGTCAATTGGGTGAGATAATACGTCAGGTTGCTGTCTTTACTTGTTTTATAAACATCGACCACGAGCACAAGACATGCCATTGTCAGAACAGTAATTTCTGGCAGTAGTGGAATTAATTGTGTGTAGTCAAAATTCATATTTAAAATTGCTCCGTTTTACAACTTCGACTGACTGATATGTTGTAACAGGTTGTCTACTGTCGGGTGCATCACTTCCAGTAACGGATTTGGATACAGACCGAAGAACAGCACAGTGATTGCCAGAACAAACATAATCAGGTATTCACGACCGTTCAGATCCTTTAATGCCTTCACATTGTCATTGGCAACTTCGCCATAGAACACGCGCTTGACCATCCAGAGTGTATAGGCCGCGCCCAGTATCAGGATGGTGGCACCGGCAAATGCATACCAGAAATTGGCCTTGAAGCTGCTCAGGATCACCATGAATTCACCGACAAACCCGGATGTGCCTGGCAAACCTGAATTGGCCATCGCAAACAAAACAGCAAAGGCCGCAAACTTAGGCATGGTGTTGGCAACACCGCCGTAATCTGAAATCTGGCGTGAGTGCATGCGATCATAAAGAACACCAACACACAGGAAGAGCGCACCGGAAATAAAACCGTGCGATACCATTTGTACCATACCGCCCTCAATACCCATTGCCGCCCCACTCATGGAGCCGGTGCGATCATAAATACTGAATGCGATGAAGAAACCGAGTGTGACAAAGCCCATGTGTGAAATGGATGAATAGGCAATCAGTTTTTTCATGTCTTGCTGAACCAGTGCCACAAAACCGATATAGACAATCGCAATGAGTGACAATCCGATCATGAGCCAGTCCAGCGAGTGACTTGCATCGGGTGTAATCGGCAAACTGAAACGCAGGAAGCCATAACCGCCCACTTTCAACATGATTGCAGCCAGTATGACTGAACCACCGGTCGGTGCTTCAACGTGTGCATCCGGTAACCAGGTATGTACCGGCCACATGGGCACCTTGACTGCAAAGGCGGTCAGGAAGGCAAGGAAGATCAGGGTTTGTTCAAATGAACCCAGCTTTAATGCATGGAAATCCAGAATTCCAAAACTACCTGATTGCAAATACATATAGATAAGTGCAACCAGCATTAACACTGATCCGAGGAAGGTATACAGGAAAAACTTGATTGAGGCATAGACGCGATTCGGACCACCCCAGATACCAATAATAAGGAACATCGGAATCAACATGCCTTCCCAGAACACATAGAACAGCATCGCATCCAGCGCCGAGAACACACCAATCACAAAACCTTCCATGATCAGGAACGCGGCCATGTACTGCGCCACCCTTTTCTGGATCACTTCCCAACCGGCAATCACGATCAATACTGTTGAAAAACTGGTTAGCAGGATCAGTGGCATTGCAAACCCGTCAATCCCGACATGATAGTAAATATTAAATGCCTCAATCCATGGGCTGGCAGAACGCTCTACAAACTGCATAGCCGGTGTTGTGATATCAAACAGCGTATATAACGGGATGGTCAGCAAGAATGTCACAACAGAAACAATCAGTGAGACGATACGTGTACGCGGCGCGTTGCCGTCATCACCGGTCGCAAGCACAATCAGGCCGCCGATAATCGGGAACCAGATAGCCAGACTTAAAAATGGGATTTCAGTTAACATTCTTTTTCTTTAATCTTTATTAAAACAGATGCCAGCCCAGAAGCAGCATCAAACCAACAATCATGACAAAGGCATAATGATACAGATAACCCGTCTGCACATGTCTTACCACTGAAGACAACCAGCCAATACTGTTGGCTGAACCATTGACCATCAGGCCGTCAATAATACGTATATCGCCATTGCGCCATAACAGGCGACCGATACCACGTGAACCGCCGGCGAAGAAGGCTTCATTAAATTCATCTGCAAAATATTTTTTATCCAGCAGTTTGTAGATCCATTGCATATTGTTTTTGATGTTGTCTGCAATTTCAGGTTTCTTCATGTAAATAAACCAGGCGGTGAACAATCCACCCATCGCCAGCCAGAATGGCGGCGCCATCATGCCATGTAAAACAAAACCGATTTCGCTGGTATAGTTTTCACCAATCTTCGCCAGCACATTATGTTCCGGCAATACAAAAATCGCGTCCTTGAAATAATCACCGAACAGTACGCTTTCGACTGTCAGGTAACCGATGATCAATGAAGGAATTGCCAGCAACATCAATGGTCCGGTAACCACCCATGGTGTTTCGTGTAAATGTTCTTTTGTATGGTGATCCATTCTTTCCTTGCCGTGGAACACAAGAAAGAACATGCGGAATGAATACAGTGCAGTAATGAACACACCTAACAGGACAGCCCAGTAAGCAATGTCAGCACCGGGTACACTGGAAGCATGTACTGCTTCGATAATCGCATCTTTAGAGAAGAATCCGGAAGTACCGGGGAAACCGATTAATGCCAGCGAACCAAACAGACTGGTCCAGTAGGTAATAGGCATGTATTTTTTCAGGCCACCCATTTCACGAATGTCCTGTTTGTGATGCATCGCAATAATCACGGAACCGGCCGCCAGGAACAATAACGCCTTGAAGAACGCATGTGTCATCAGATGGAATAT
Organism: Gammaproteobacteria bacterium; assembly: GCA_029882995.1. GTDB lineage: Bacteria > Pseudomonadota > Gammaproteobacteria > DAOVJZ01 > DAOVJZ01 > DAOVJZ01. The sequence continues at coordinate 7,798 of JAOUJV010000070.1, forward strand.
CGCCGCTGCATAAGCCGATGCACCGGCCGCAACCATCATGTAACCCAGCTGTGACAAGGTGGAATACGCAACAACACGTTTAATGTCATTTTGCACAATACCAACCAGTCCCATAAAGAACGCGGTAATCGCACCAATCACCATCACAAAACCGAGTGCGGTTTCAGAGTATTCATATAAAGGTGACATACGAGCCACCATAAACACACCGGCAGTTACCATGGTTGCCGCATGAATTAAAGCCGAGATAGGTGTCGGGCCTTCCATTGAATCCGGCAGCCAGACATGCAATGGAACCTGTGCTGATTTACCCATTGCACCGATAAATAACAAAATACACACCATGGTCATGAGTGACCATTCCGTACCCGGGAATACTTCAACCGTGCTGTCCTTGAGTGAAGGTGCCAGTGCGAATACATCGGCATAATTCAGACTGCCGAAATACATCAGGACTGCTGCAATACCGAGCAGGAATCCAAAATCACCCACACGGTTCACAAGAAATGCTTTCAGGTTGGCATAAATCGCCGTGTCCTTTTTAAACCAGAAACCGATCAACAGATAGGAAACCAGACCGACCGCTTCCCAGCCAAAGAACAACTGCATGAAGTTGTTAGACATCACCAGCATCAGCATGGAGAAGGTAAACAGCGCGATATAACTGAAGAAACGCTGATAACCGGGATCATCATGCATGTAGCCGATGGTATAGATATGCACCATCAGGGAAACAAATGTCACCACACAGATCATGAGCGCAGTTAATTGATCAACCAGAAAGCCGATCTGGAAGGTAATGCCGTCACTCACCATCCATGTATAGACAGTTTCGTTATAGGTCGCGCCACCATCAAACACATGATGCTTGAACACAAGAACAGACAGGATAAATGAAATACCGACACCCAGAATAGTGACCCAATGTGCACCGGCACGACCAACCTGTTTGCCAAACAAACCGGCAATGATCGCTCCTGCAAGTGGTGCCAAAACAAGTCCCAGGTAAGTATTTTCCATTGACATTCTTTTCCCAGTTAACCTTTTAACGAATCCAGATCATCGACATTAATTGTTCTGCGATTACGGAACAGAACCACCAGAATCGCCAGACCAATCGCCGCCTCTGCAGCAGCCACCGTCAATATAAAGAACACAAACACCTGCCCTGCCAGATCATTCAGATAGGCAGAAAAGGCAATGAAGTTAATATTCACCGCAAGCAACATCAATTCAATCGACATCAGCAGAATAATGATATTTTTCCGGTTAAGGAAAATACCTGCCATGGCTATGCAGAATAATATCGCTCCCAGAATCAGGTAGTCCGATAATGCAATCATCTCTTCTCTGCCTTCATTTTGACTAAACGCACACGGTCTTCACGTCTTACCGCAACCTGCTCTTCCGGTTTTTGTGTCTTGGTGCCGACACGACGTCTGAATGTCAGTGCAATGGCCGCGATAATTGCCACCAGCAGGATCACAGCAGCAACTTCAAACGGATAAACATAATCTGTATATAAAATAGAACCAATGGCCTTGGTATTGCTGTAATCAGCTGTATGTGCCGCCGGTGCGGCAAACTTTTCAAGCCCGAAGTTTTCCGGCCCCAGCACCAGTGATAATTCAAATACGATAATCACTGCGATAGCCAACCCAAGCGGCAGGTAACGGGTAAAGCCTTCCTGTAACGGCACCATGTTGATGTCCAGCATCATGACAACAAACAGAAACAACACCATCACCGCGCCTACATAGACAAGCACCAGTGTGATGGCGAGAAACTCTGCTTCCAGTAACAGCCAGATGGCCGATGCACTGAAAAATGCCAGAACCAGAAACAAGGCGGCACGCACCGGATTGCGGACAGTAATCACCATCAATGCTGAAATCACCAGCATGGATGAGAATATATAAAACACAATCTGTGGTCCGGATAATCCGATTAACTCATACATAATCTCTACCTGTAAGATGCATCTCTGGATCGATCACTCGCCAGATCCTTTTCACATTTATCACCATGCGCCAGCAATTTTTCCTTGGTCATAAGCAAATCACCACGCTGTTCACCGTGATATTCAAATTCTCTTGTTTCAACAATGGCATCTACCGGACAGGCTTCTTCACAAAATCCGCAATAGATACATTTGGTCAAATCAATGTCATAACGTGTAGTACGTCGGGTACCGTCTTCGCGTTGTGCCGAATCAATCGTAATCGCCAGTGCCGGACAAACCGCTTCACACAACTTGCAGGCAATACAGCGTTCTTCACCATTCGGATAACGACGCAAGGCATGCAGTCCACGAAAACGATGTGACTGCGGTGTTTTTTCTTCCGGATAGAACACAGTAAACTTCTTGCCGAAGAAATAATGTCCGGTCAGGCGCAATCCCTTGAGTAATTCAAACAGGAACAGGCTGTTCAGGTATTTACCTAAAAACTTCATGACAACCCTCCCTTGTCGAACCAGGGTGGAATTTCTGCAAGCACCATGACACCGGCAACCAGCAACCAGACAATGGTGATCGGAATAAATACTTTCCAGCCCAGACGCATGATTTGATCATAACGATAACGCGGGAAGGTGGCGCGGAACCACAGGAACATCAACAGGAAGAAGGCGATCTTGAAAAACAGCCAGTGGAAACCACTGTCAAACGCCCAGCCAATGTAAGGTAACGCAAACAGGGTGTCAGAAACCACACCCAGACCAGCCAGTGGCGAATACCAGCCACCCAAAAACATAATCGCGGCCAGTGCCGAAATCAAAATCATGTTCGCATATTCCGCCAGGAAGAAAACAGCAAAGGCCATACCGGAATATTCCACATGGAAACCGGCCACAATTTCAGATTCACCTTCGGCAACGTCAAACGGCGCACGGTTTGTTTCTGCTACACCGGAAATAAAGTAAACCATAAATAACGGGAACAAGGGCAATGCAAACCAGTTCAACACACTCCCCTTTTGTGCAACCACAATTTCATGCATGTTCAGACTGCCGGATGCAATCAGAACACCAACCAGCGCAAAACCCATCGCAATTTCATAAGACACAATTTGTGCAGATGAACGCATTGCGCCAAGGAAGGCATATTTTGAGTTTGATGCCCAACCGGCAATAATCACGCCGTAAACACCAATCGAGGTAATCGCCAGCACATACAATAAACCGGCATTAATATTGGACAGCGCCATTCCTTCATCAAACGGAATAACAGCCCATGCCGCCACAGCAGGTGCAAAGGTAATTAATGGTGCGCCGACAAACAAAAACTTGTTCGAATTGCTTGGAATAATAATTTCCTTGAACATCAGCTTGAATGTGTCGGCAAACGGCTGAAGTAAACCGCGTGGACCAACACGGTTAGGTCCGATTCGCACCTGCATATAGCCAATGATTTTACGTTCTGCCAATGTGAGGAAGGCGACACATATAATAAGCGGCATCAGGATCACGACAATCTTGCTGATGATCGCGGCAAACGGCTGTAACACGTCAGGTAACAGCGCAATCGCGTCTTGCCAGATTGTCAGAATCAATTCAAACATGATCTAGTCCACTTTCCCCAGTTCAATGGTGCAACCTGCAGCACCCAACAATGCCGTCTCCTGCATCGCAGCCGGAATCAACACACAGTTATCAGGAATACGTTCATCTATTTCCAGCGTCAGTTCGACTTCGTCATCGCCACGTCGTGCAATCACCCTTCCCTCGTTTACGACGCCGCTTCTTTCGGCAGTCAGTCTGTTGAGAGCGGCTGTCGCCCTTCCGGCATCACCGGTTTTTTGTAATGGTGTGGCACGACGCACCAGCGGATCAGATGAATAAGCCGATACATCGGAAATACGTATCAGCGCACTGTTTTC
>JAOUJV010000079.1 GCA_029882995.1 Gammaproteobacteria bacterium
TGTAAATTACAGGGAACGATTCTGTATTCCTGCCCGCCTGATCGGGTACAATGCGCGCTCATTTCTTTAAATACAATGAAGTAAAACTACTCATGAGCACAATCAAACGCGCCCTTATCAGCGTCTCCGACAAAACCGGGATTGTTGAATTTGCCAAGGCACTGGCTGATGCCAATATTGAAATTCTTTCCACTGGCGGTACCGCCAAACTGCTTTCCGAAAATGGAATTGAAGTTGTCGAGGTTTCTGATTACACCGGTTTCCCTGAAATGATGGATGGCCGACTCAAAACCCTGCATCCGATGATTCATGGTGGCCTGCTCGGTAGACGCGGCATTGATGATGAAGTCATGGCGAAACATGATATCGGCACTATCGATCTGGTCGTGGTAAATCTGTACCCATTTGAACAAACTGTTGCCAATCCGGATTGTGATCTGGCAACAGCGATTGAAAATATTGATATCGGTGGACCTACCATGGTCAGGGCCGCGGCCAAGAACCACAAGTCGGTTACGATTGTGGTGGATAACAATGATTTCCAGACTGTGCTGGATGAAATGAAATCGGGGAATGGTACTGTGTCCGATGCCACCCGCTTTTCACTGGCGGTTAAAGCCTTTGAACATACTTCACATTATGACGGAGCGATTGCCAACTATCTGGGTTGTTTAACAGAACAGGACAAAACTGATTTTCCACGCACCATCAATTTTCAGTTCAGCAAGGTGCAGGAAATGCGTTATGGTGAAAACCCGCACCAGAAGGCTGCGTTCTACCGTGAAGCCAATAATACCGACGCCAATGTTTCCACTGCAATCCAGTTACAGGGTAAGGAACTTTCCTATAACAATGTTGCAGATACGGATGCGGCACTGGAATGTGTTAAACAATTTGAGCAGCCCGCCTGCGTAATCGTAAAGCATGCCAACCCATGCGGTGTTGCGATCAGTGATTCCATCATGGGTGCCTATGACCGTGCATTCAAAACTGATCCAACCTCCGCCTTTGGCGGCATCATTGCATTCAACCAGTCACTCGATGCTGAAACTGCCAAGGCCATTATTGATCGCCAGTTTGTTGAAGTGATCATTGCACCGGGCGTGAATGACAATGCCAAACCCATCCTGGCGGAAAAGAAAAACGTTCGCGTCTTGAGTTGTGCGCAATGGGATGCAACCCGCCCATCTGCACTCGATTTTAAACGCGTTAGTGGTGGCCTGCTGGTACAGGATGTTGATCTGGGCAGTGTGACCAAAAATGATTTAAAGGTGGTAACAAAACGCTCACCTTCTGAACAGGAAATGAATGATCTCCTGTTTGCATGGAAAGTGGGCAAATTTGTGAAATCCAATGCGATTGTTTATTGCAAGGATGGCATGACCATCGGTGTGGGTGCCGGACAAATGAGCCGTGTGTACAGCGCAAAGATTGCCGGTATCAAGGCAGCAGATGAAAATCTGGAAGTCAAAGGATCTGTTATGGCATCTGATGCATTCTTCCCGTTCCGTGACGGACTTGATTCCGCTGCTGAAGCCGGGATCACCGCAGTAATACAACCCGGTGGTTCCATGCGTGATGATGAAGTTATACAAGCGGCAGACGAACATGGCATCGCCATGGTCTTTACCGGCATGAGACACTTTAGACACTAAACATTTATTACAAAGAATTTATTATGAACGTATTGGTTATTGGTGGTGGTGGTCGTGAACATGCGCTGGCATGGAAAGCGGCACAGTCAGAAAAAGTGGAAAAAGTCTTTGTGGCACCGGGTAACGCAGGTACCGCAATTGAAACCGGTCTGGAAAATGTTGCTATTGCCGCTGAAGATATTGATGCTCTAATCAAGTTTGCTAAAGACAATAATATTGAACTGACCATTGTTGGACCAGAAGCACCTCTGGTAATTGGTGTTGTCGATGCCTTTCAGAAAGCAGATCTGCGTTGTTTTGGTCCGACACAGGGTGCTGCTCAACTCGAAGGCTCCAAGGCCTTCACCAAGGACTTTCTGAAAAAATACAATATACCAACTGCTGACTATGGTGTGTTTACCGAGATTGATAAAGCGGTTGATTACATTAAATCAAAAGGCGCACCCATTGTTGTCAAGGCTGATGGGCTGGCAGCTGGCAAGGGTGTCATACTGGCGCAAACTGAACAGGAAGCGATTGATGCGGTAAAAGATATGCTGGAAGGCAATGCCTTTGGTGATGCCGGTCATCGGGTTGTAGTTGAAGAGTTCCTGACCGGTGAAGAAGCCAGCTTCATTGTTATGGTTGACGGTAAAAATATTTTACCTCTGGCGACATCACAGGATCACAAGGCACGTGACAACGGTGACAAGGGTCCCAACACCGGTGGCATGGGTGCTTATTCTCCGGCACCGGTTGTTACTGCTGAAATTCATCAGCGTGCAATGAAAGAAGTGATTGAACCAACCGTGAAGGGCATGGCGCAGGAAGGATATCCCTACACCGGTTTTTTGTATGCTGGCTTGATGATCGATAAAGACGGTACACCGAAAGTGCTCGAATATAACTGCCGTTTTGGTGATCCGGAAACCCAACCCATCATGATGCGCCTGAAATCAGATCTCACCGAGCTATGTGACGCTGCTATTGATGGCCGGCTGGATCAGGTAACAGTTGAGTGGGACGAACGTATTTCACTAGGTGTGGTACTGGCTGCCGGCGGCTATCCTGAATCCTATAACAAAGGTGATGTCATTAGCGGATTGCCGGAAACAGATTCTGAAAATGAAAAAGTCTTTCATGCAGGCACAACGATGAAAGACGGTAAGGTTGTTACCGCGGGTGGACGTGTTCTGTGTGCTGTTGCATTAGGCAATACATTCAAGGAAGCACAACAAAATGCCTATCAGCTTGTTAAAAAAATAAACTGGAAAGATGTTTATTACAGAACTGATATTGGACACCGTGCCATCGCGCGTGAGAAATAAAACTGTTGCGCTTGTGATTTTGTTATCACCTATGTAATAACAAAATAATAATTAAAGTGCATCCTTGATAATACCTTGTAACAAATCTTCCACTGCCTTCAATGATTCAGCAACATCCTGTGATGCATGTTTGATAACAGGACGACGATATGAGATATAGACCTTCTCTGATTCATCAGGTAAAACATAAATAAAAATGATGTAGGGGCACATGACGATGTTATGTGGATCGGCCTCCATCATTTTGCGTGATACGGCAGCACTGCAAAACTCCAGTGCTTCAGCCTTCAGATAAAGTTGCTTACCAACCCCCGTGTCCTTGCCGGTGCGCTCCAACATATCGCCAATATAGGAGATATTATTAATGACCAGACCACGATTTTTAATTTCATCTGATATATATGTCTTTACATCATCAAAATTACCTATCGTGGTAAAAACAACCCTGTGTTCTTCCGGCGTGACAAAGGCGTTGGTACTACCATCACTACGTGCTACCCCACTGAGGCCAATTGTCCATGACATCAGTACCAGACCTATGAGAAGAATAAGCGTTATAATACGCACAACATGAATCCCCTTTTCAAACCAGAATACTGACCTTTGCGGCCAGTAACTATTAAAATTATTGTACTTGTGACCCACTCAATATGCCTTTAGTTCCTCCTAAAATCGGTTTTGTCAGTCTGGGCTGTCCCAAGGCACTGGTTGATTCGGAACGTATCATTACCCAGCTGCGTGCTGAGGGTTATGAGATATGGCCCCAATATGAAGGTGCCGATCTGGTTGTTATTAACACATGTGGCTTTATCGAGGATGCAGTCGCCGAATCTATGGAGACAATCAGTGAGGCCATGAATGAAAACGGGCGTGTAATTGTGACCGGCTGTCTGGGGGTAAACGAGAACCTGATCCGGGATCAATACCCTGAAATTCTCGCCGTTACCGGCCCTCATGCCACCACCGAAGTCATGCAGGCTATCCATCAGCATGCACCGCCTGTTAATGACCCGCATATCCAGCTGGTACCGGCCGCCGGCATCAAGCTGACCCCGGCCCATTATGCCTATCTCAAGATCTCGGAAGGCTGTAACCACTCTTGCCGTTTTTGCATTATCCCGTCACTACGCGGTCCGTTAGACAGTCGCCCATTTGCCGACATCATGCAGGAAGCCACTGCCCTTGCCGACAGCGGTGTACGAGAATTACTGGTGATTGCACAGGATACCAGTGCCTATGGGCTCGATATCAAGTACCAGCCCGCCATCTGGAATGGCCGGGCGGTGAAGTCACACATTTCAGATCTTGCCCATGCCTTGGGTGACCTCGGAATCTGGATTCGAATGCACTATATCTACCCCTATCCACATGTGGATGAACTTATCCCGATGATGGCCGAAGGCCGTATTCTGCCTTATCTGGATATTCCCATGCAGCACGCCAGTCCATCCATACTCAAGGCCATGAAACGGCCTGCCAACGAAAGCAAAATGCTGGACAGAATCAAGCAATGGCGTGATATCTGTCCTGATCTGACCCTGCGCAGTACCTTTATTGTCGGTTTCCCCGGAGAGACCGAGGCCGATTTTGACTATTTACTGGAATTTCTGCACAAAGCCCAACTGGACAGGGTTGGTGCCTTTGCCTATTCAGAAATTGAAGGGGCTCAAGCCAACCAGTTGTCCAATCCGATTCCGGAAGAAAAGAAACAGGCACGTCTCGCGCGTTTTATGGCTGTACAGGAAGAGATCAGCGCCAATAAGTTACAAGACAAGCTGGGGCAAATAATGGATGTGCTGGTTGATGAAGTCGATGACGAAACCATATTGGCACGCACTAGTGGTGATGCACCCGAGATTGACGGTCAGGTTATCATCAAGTCTGATGGAAAAATAAAATCCGGTGATTTCTGCAGGGTTAAAATTACTCATGCAGATGAGCATGATTTATGGGCAGAACTAGTTTAACTATTTGTTTTTTATTGCAATAAACTAAAGTTAGTACTCACTGACTTCCGACTTGGCATGACCGGTTTTCCGGCTAGAATTATAGGTCTGTAACTTCGCTTCCCCGATGCTGGCTTTCCGGGAGTGATTACTCATTAACTGTAAAATTTTATGAAAATCAGCCAATCTCTTGCCAGCATTTATCAAAACCAGCTCCCTATCAGGGATCGTGGCGGTAATGCCCATCCAGCCTCTGATACAGCTTTAAAAAACAAGGATAAATCACCTGCTGAACCGGAAAGAGTGCTGGCTGGAGAAGTGCTCAGAGACCAGCCACTTCGTCCGGATGAGGTCTATGCCAAATCACGTGCACATCAACAAACCCTGTTTCAGGGCTCACTGGAAGGGCCAACAACCGCGCGATATGCGATTTCCAGCTATGAAGATCATTCCCGTATTCAGCAGGAAGAAAAAACCGGTGAATTCATTGATCTCTATGTGTGAACAACAGAGATCAGCTTTTTAATTCCTGAATCAGACAACCTATTTCATATTTGCCCGGCTCAATAATTTCTATCCGAACCACTTCCACTGTTGCGTCCAGTGGCGGAGTGACATCATTTTCCGGTGATACATTCACTTCCAGTACCGTACCAATGGGTATCTCTTGTTCCGCTAAAAATAAAATTCCTTTGCCACTCAGGTTTTTAGTATTCCCGATGTGAACTTCCTCAGTCCCTATTTTGCGCCAGGAAACCTGACAATCAACAGTCATTCGGATGTAATCGCGATTTTCGCCATGAACAAGCATATTCAACTCCTGATAGGTCTTAAGTAACAAGATTAACGTTTTGTGAATTGTAAGCCAAGTAGGTATCCCCTATCATACCCCCTGACCAAAAAGCTTTTTTTGAACCTGTTATCACTATGCCAAACCATTCTGCCAGTAAATGGCATCCTTTAATCCTTGTTTTCTGTAATCTTGTTGCTGCCCTGCTTCTGGCCAGCTGGTTTTATGAGCCAATTAAAGCTGTTTTTTGGGATAAGCTGGATAATGCACTGTTTTTTGCGCTTAATGGTTCGCTGGAGAGCGGATATGCCTGGCAATGGTTCTGGGCAGTCACCAACGCACGTGCCTTCGATGTTTTTTCCGGTCTGATTATTCTGGGTGTATTTGCCTCTTTTGTTTTTGCTGATAACGGTAAACACGTCGCGTACCGAACTGCAATTGGTTTTGTGATGACCTTCTTTGTATTATTGGCTGCGCAGATATCAAAAACATTTCTTGATATTGACCGAACTGGTCCGTCTCTTATATATGAAGATTCAATACGGCTTTCCCGCATTATTACCTCGTTTGCTTTTAAGGATTCCTCTCCGACCAGCTTTCCCGGCGATCACGCACTTGTTGTTATGATGGTTTCCACCTTCTTTGTAGTGCATACAGGAAGAAAACTGGCTTTATTCATGATTGTATTTGGACTATTTTTGTTAACCCCGCGGCTGGTCGTTGGTGCACACTGGTTAACTGATGATATTGTCGGTAGTGGCGCGGTTGCGCTTGTCGTTTTAAGCTGGCTCATGGCCACACCTCTGCAAACACGTTTGCTTGGCTGGCTAGAGCCGGTTATTCAAATACTGATTGGAATTTCAATGAAGCTCTTGCAGTTTCTGGTTGGTGGACGGGATGTGACGAATGACGTCAGGGAATTACCCAAAACCATTGCCAAGGGTTTTTGCATGGGGAGTGCCGACATTGTGCCGGGAGTCAGTGGCGGTACGATGGCATTCATACTTGGTATCTATGAACGTCTGCTGGAAGCCATTAGATCATTTGATTTGAAGTGGATAAGGGATATCCTGCGATTTAATATTGCCTCTGCAATCGCAAGAAATGATTTACTCTTTCTGGTTTCTCTCCTGACCGGTATTCTTTTTGCCCTGCTATTTTTTACCAAGGTTATTCCGTTGCCGGCATTGATTATTAGTCATCCTGAACTGGTTTATGGACTGTTCTTTGGTCTCATCATTGCTTCAATCATTATTCTGATGCAACAAGTAGGTAAACTAAACCTGATTGATCTCGTTATCTTGATTGCCGGAACCGGACTTGGGCTGATCATCGTCAATCTGGTACCGGCAACCACACCTGAAGCCAGCTGGTTTATTTTCTTTTCCGGGTTCATTGCCATCAGCGCCATGTTATTACCCGGTATTTCCGGTTCATTTATCCTGCTGATACTTGGCAAGTATGCCTACATCATCAATGCACTGGGTGATTTTAATTTCTCTGTGATCCTGCCTTTTGTGCTGGGCTGTGTTACAGGTGTGATCGCATTCTCACGCGTTATTGTCTGGATGCTGCATCATTATCACAAACAGACTCTGCTTATCATTAAAGGCATATTGATTGGATCGTTATGGATGATATGGCCATGGCAGGAGCGCACTTATGAAATCGTACGTGAAAAGCAACGGCTCATTGCCTCAACGCCGATCATGCCGCAAACAATTGATACCAGCCTGCTGTTCTCGATTTCACTGGCATTGATTGGTTTTATGCTGGTAATGACTATCCATTACCTTTCACTGAAAAAACGTGCCTCAGGGGAAAAAAGGTATTAGCTACATAGCATGATCATGTGGCTGGTGATTGTGCTGTTCCATGTTACGCATTTCGTCTCTTGTCTTTTTAAAAAACTGTTCAAGTACAGAAGGTGTTATCTCGTTATACCCGAATACAGTTCCTCCCTGCTTTTTAACAAATGCCATTGCAGCACGACGATCACCAAACGGGATGATAGTTGGACCCATTGCACCATATTGACGACTGCCAAACACATACCAGGCACTGGCTGCGTTTATCCAGTGACTGTTATAACTACCCCATACAAGCCCCGAAAAATCCTGTACATAGGAAAACCTGATTTGTGTCGTACCCTCCGGTTCAAGTAATACAGAGAAAAACTCGCGCGTATCACAATAGTGACGGACTTCACCCTTGCGGGTAATAATTTGCGCCTTCGGGCCGGCGTGTTCCATTAACAACATCCCGTCTACAAAACACACATCATGGCGTGTTAAATCAAGTGGGTTAGACACGATAGGGTCTTGATCATCTGAACTGCAACCAGCCAGCATAATTGATATCACAATCAATAAAATTTTGTCTCTATGTGTTCTTTGCAATTTCATCCAGAATCTCCTGACAAACTCTTCTGCGCTCCTGATGGGTATCGATTAAAATTTCAAGCTCTTTGATAGCTTCTTCGGTAACCGTGATGCCTTCAAATTCCTTTCCTATTTTTTCCTGTAACTCATCAGGAATATCTGTTCCAAATCTTTTCTTGACCTGACGCAGTAATTCATTGGTTTCATTGACATCATCAATCGCTTTCTGGAGTGGCGTCTGATATGCCTCAGGTATTCCATCAAAAAATGAACTCATTCTTCCTTCCCCTATCTGCTAGTTATTTCCCGGTAGAAAATTTCAGTCGTGCAAACCATAACGGCAGTATCGTCCATAAAATCAGCGCAGTAATCAAGGCAGTGATAGTGGGTATATGATTTCCAAATCCCATCTGCACTAGTGTGGCATCACCAAACAAACCCTGAATAACAAGAAAACGAAAAACACTGGCTGGATTCAAAAAGAACAGGGTATCTATCAGTATGTTACTGATATTTCCTTCAGTGGCTACCAGCAAACCGATTAATATTACATCAAATAAAATAATAAAGATCAGCCACAGACCTATCACCAGACCAAGTAACCGGCCTCTGCTCCATAATGTGGTCGACATCATAAGTGATAAAGTAACAAAAACTATTCCAAACCACATAGACAAAACCAAAAACCAGAGCCAGGGTATGACGTCCTGTCCCTGATAAACAGCAATCACTGCCGGTATTATCATTCCGATAGTCAGCGCAAACATCAGTACAGCAGAAAGCCCTGTCCACTTTCCGAATAATATCTGTCCTGAACTGATCGGACAGGAGTGCAGCAAATCCAGAGTACCCTGTTCATGTTCTCCTGAAATACTGTCATAACCGAGTATCAGTCCCAGTAATGGCACAAGATAAATAACCAGACTTGTCAGACTCAACAGGGTAATTTCCTGATCAGGCTGTCCAATACTGCCGGTAAATCCGAGACCGGCAAAACTGATAATGACAGAGAACAACATAAAAGAAACAGCAATAGCGAGAATCCAGCCATTTTTCAATCGCTCTATAAATTCCTTGCTGGCAATCAGGATTATTTCATTCATATTAATTATCTAGTGTTCATTATTAAAATAATGGAATATTTCATCCAGACCGGGATCCTGAATAGCCATCAGGTTTACGCTATCATGCAAACCGGTTAATCTTTGCAGCAATTCATCCTTGTCACTACGGACACATGATGCAGTAAAAATATTGTTGCCGTTTTTTTGTATCTGGTAGGAAACCAGTCTGTCCATCACTGCATTTTCATTTTTTACAATCCTGAATCTGATACTGGTTTTAAGAACCGCCTCTGATACAAGAGTTTCCAGACTCCCCTGCTTCACAAAAATACCGTCTTTCATAATGGCAAGACGATCAAGATGTGACTCAATCTCTGACAACAAATGACTGGACAGCAATATTGCAATTCCCTGTGCACGCAGATCGGCCAGAATTTTATAGAAATCACTGATGCCGGCCGGATCAAGGCCATTTGTTGGTTCGTCCAGTATCAGCAGTTTTGGATTACCCGCCAGTGCCTGTGCCAGCCCGAGCCGCTGTTTCATGCCTTTGGAGTAGGTTTTTACTTTTTGATCTGCAGCATATTCAATACCGGTGGTTTTCAGTAAATTATCAATAATTCCGCAATCGCCTTTCTTCAAACCAGTAAAAAACCGCAGTACATTACGCCCGGTCATTTCCGGATAGAAAAATACAGACTCGGGTAAATAACCAAATATTCTCTTTTGCTCAATACTGCGTGGAATATCAGCATTGTGACCTTCTATTAATATTTTCCCGCTATCCGCTTTCAGCAGGCCCAGAATTATTCTCATCAGGGTAGTTTTACCCTGACCATTATTGCCGATAATTCCTGTCAGTTCTCCCGGGCGAATAGAAAGATCAATATGCTTCAGGACTTGCCTGTCGTTATAGGATTTTTTCACTCCTTCAAGTTGAAGAATTATGTCAGTCATTCTTATTCTTTATTCCCTGCTTCACAGTGCATTGTCCATTCATTATACAATTCATTTCTCTCAGCATTGTATCCGACATTCAAAGGTTTCATATATGGAAGTCGATCAATCACACTGGCCGGTCTTGCAACCGGAAATCTGGACTCAATAAACTGAAATAACTGAATAACAGGACTTTGTGCAAGCAGCTTGAT
>JAOUJV010000096.1 GCA_029882995.1 Gammaproteobacteria bacterium
ATTCCTAATAATGAGATAGTGGTAGAAGTATGAAGCAATCCCTCCAGCTTCGTTTAGGTCAACAACTCACCATGACCCCGCAACTGCAGCAGGCCATTCGTCTGCTACAGCTGTCCACCATGGAGTTGCAAGCCGAAGTACAGGAAGCACTCGAATCCAACATGATGCTGGAGTCTCATGACGGGGATTCCCAGGACGCCTCTGAACAACAGAATAATCCGGAACGACAAGAATCAACCACTGACGCCATCGACAATGATATGGATTTTCAGTCAGACGACAGCATGCCGGACGATTTACAGGTAGACAGTTCATGGGATGATGTTTATGACAGCGCTCTCCCCCTGACTAATCAGGCGATATCGGATAACAGGGAATATGAATTTCAGGGAGAAACAACCGAGTCATTACAGGATCATTTGCTATGGCAGGCAGAAATGACGCAGTTCTCACCTACCGACATGGCCATTGCAATGACCATCATCGACTCCATTAATGAAGACGGCTACCTTGAAATTCCAATCGAAGAAATTTATAACGGGCTCGACCCTGATGAAGATGTTGAAATGGATGAAGTCGTTGCTGTTTTGCATCGTATTCAACAATTTGATCCGGTCGGGGTCGGTGCCCATAACCTGATTGAATGCCTGAGTATCCAGCTCAATCAATTTGACCCCAACACGCCACATCTGGCAAAAACCAAGCAAATTGTTAATGAATATATGGAACTGCTCGGTACACGCGATTTCCAGCAATTAAAGCGCAAACTCAAGGTCTCGGATGATGAATTATCGGAAATTGTTAATATTATCCAGTCCCTGAATCCCAAGCCCGGCAGTCAGATACAAACAACCCCACCCGAATACATCATTCCCGATGTGTATGTAAAAAAACACAAGGGCCAATGGAAGGTAGAATTAAACACCGAGGGGACTCCCCGAATAAGGATTAATCAGGAATACGTCAATCTGATCAAACGCGCCAATAATAGTAATGAAAACAACATCCTTAAAAACCACTTACAGGAAGCTCGCTGGTTTCTCAAGAGCCTGCAAAGCCGCAATGAAACCCTGCTCAAGGTCACAAACTGTATAGTCGACAGACAGGAAGGCTTTCTGGAACATGGCGAAGTCTCAATGCGGCCATTGGTTCTGTCCGATGTGGCCAAGGCTGTAGACATGCATGAATCGACCATTTCCCGTGTCACGACCCGCAAATACATGCACACTCCACGTGGTATTTTTGAGCTGAAATATTTCTTTTCCAGCCATGTTGGAACTTCTGCCGGGGGGGAATGTTCTTCTACCGCGATCAGAGCTATCATTAAGGAACTGGTAGAAGCAGAAAATAGTATGAAACCCCTCAGCGACAGCAAGATTGCCAACATCCTTTCCGAACAGGGTATTAAAGTTGCACGGCGAACTGTTGCCAAATACAGAGAGGCTCTCGCCATCCCTCCCTCTAATGAACGTAAACGCCATGCGTAGAATATATTTGAACCAAGGAGTAAACCATGCAAATAGAACTTAGTGGACACCATGTAGAAGTCACTGATGCGCTCCGTGACTATGTTAATGGAAAATTTGAACGCTTACAGCGTCACTTTGATCACATGACCAATATTCATACCGTACTCAGTGTGGAAAAAACCCGTCAAATGGCTGAAGCAACCATACACCTCAGTGGTAATAATATTTTTGCCAATGCTGAAGATGAAAACATGTATGCCGCTATTGACTCACTGGTGGATAAACTGGACAGACAGATCAAAAAACACAAGGAAAAAATAACTGATCACCACCGAAGTGACGGTCGCGCACGTAACAGAGATGTAGAATAATTATCCATTAACCTATTACGAAAAGTTTGCAGTCAGGTATGAGTGTTGTAAATATTATTGAACCAGAACGTGTTGACACAAAGGTCGACGCAAATAGCAAAAAACGTGCACTGGAATATATCAGTGAGCTTATTTCAAAAAACGACCCATCAATGAATCCAATCGATGTCTTTGACAGCCTGCTTGCTCGGGAAAAACTCGGCAGTACCGGTGTCGGTCAGGGGGTAGCTATCCCCCATGGCCGGATGAAGTCATGCCAAAAACCGGTTGGTGCCTTTATTCGTCTGAGTCAGGCAATCGATTTTGATGCCATTGATAACAAGCCGGTCGATTTGTTATTTGCCTTGCTGGTGCCGGAAGAGTCCACCAATGAACATTTAGAGATACTCTCTTCTTTGGCAGAAATGTTTAAAGACAGCGATTTCCGTGAAAAACTGCATGAGGTCGATACCAGTACAGATGTCTTCAAATTACTTTCCGAATGGGAATCTGTTCACTAATATAACCGTTATATGGTGGAAACCTCTCAAGCAACTGTACAACAGCTCTTTGATATACATCAGGAAAGCTTTGGGTTGCAATGGATAGCCGGTCAGGTCAGCAATAATACATCTATCACACCGGACAAAACCAAACATCTGGCTGGTCACTTCAGCCTGATCCATCATTTTTGCATTCAGGTTTTCTCCAGCGGTGATGTATCCTATTTAAAGAATCTGGATAAGGAAGAACGCACCGGAATACTCGAGCACTTCTTCTTAAATCCGCCTGCCATCATTATTGTTACTGATAATGAAGCAATACCTGATCAGATACTGTCTTCCTGTCAGAAAAAAAATATTCCCCTGTTCTCCGCCCGGGTCACCAGCAGTATTGTTATTAGTGAATTACAGTATTATCTGACCTGTACGACATCGGGTACGACTACCATACATGGCGTATATATGGAGGTTGTGGGAACCGGTATACTGATCACCGGAGACAGTGGAATCGGTAAAAGCGAACTGGCACTAGAACTGATTAGCCGTGGTCATCGCCTAATTGCCGATGATGCACCTGTATTTTATAAAATACCGCCTGATACCCTGAATGGCATGTGCCCCCCTCTGTTGCAGGATTTTCTTGAAATACGTGGTCTTGGCATATTGAATATCAGGGCCATGTTTGGTGACAATGCCATTAACAAGAACAAATACTTAAGAATGATTATTGAACTGAAAACCATGTCAGATGATGAATTAATCAATATTGATCGCTTGGAAGGAAATATCAGTGAGCAGGAAATTCTGGGCATTATGATACCCAAACTGACACTTCCGGTTGCCCCGGGAAGAAATATGGCCGTTCTGGTTGAAAATGCAGCGCGTAATCGGGTACTCGTTAATCGTGGATACAACGCGTCGACAGATTTTCAGGAACGCCAACACCAGTATATAGAAGGATCAAATAATCCGTGAAACTGATTATTATCAGCGGACTCTCCGGTTCCGGCAAAAGTGTGGCCTTGCATTCACTCGAGGATCTGAACTACTACTGTACAGATAACCTGCCTGTCGCCCTGTTGCCTGCATTTACTGAAAACACATCCAATGCCAATGAAAAATATTATGATCATGTTGCTGTTGGCATTGATGCAAGAAATAATCCGGATGATCTGAAAAACTTTTCAACTACTGTTAAAAAACTCAAGGCACAAAAGGTACATTGCGAGATTATATTTGTTGAGGCAGAAGATGAAATCCTGATAAAGCGATTCAGCGAAACCCGTCGCAAACATCCTCTTAGCAGTTCCAAAATGTCCTTGCCTGATGCGATTAAAACCGAACGTGCATTGCTTGAGCCCATCGCAATGGAAGCTGATATCAGAATTGATACCAGTCATACCAATGTACACCAGCTGCGCGATATTATTCGGGAAAGAATTCATGGCAAGGAAGAGGATACATTGGCTCTGCTGTTTGAATCATTTGCCTTTAAAAACGGAATCCCGAAAAACGCTGATTATGTTTTTGATGCCCGCTGTCTGCCTAACCCGCATTGGGTACAACACCTGAGGCCACTGACCGGGAATGATGAACCGGTACGGGATTTTCTTGATAATCAGGCGATGGCCGGTGCCATGTATGAAGATATAAAGGATTTTATTGAAAAATGGATACCCTTTTTTGAAGCAGAAAACCGAAGTTATTTAACCGTTGCCATAGGTTGCACCGGAGGAAGACATCGCTCCGTCTATCTTGCCAGCAAACTTGCAGCAGAGTTTTCAAACCAACGTGATAATGTCCAGTTAAGGCATAGGGAGCTGTAATGTCGGTCGGTCTACTCATTATTACCCATGATGATATTGGTAAAATGCTACTTGCAACAGCGGTTCGGATGATGAATGTCTGTCCACTTGAAGCTGAAGTACTTTCTGTCCCTTTTTCACAGGATGTCGAGAACCTGTCAAAACAGGCTAAAAAACTTTGTACAAAACTTGAGTCAGGAGATGGTGTGCTGGTATTAACTGATGTATATGGCTCCACACCCAGTAATATTGCCAGTTCATTATCAGATGGTGAAACTGTCCGAGTCATTGCCGGTATTAATTTACCCATGCTGATTCGTGTGCTTAATTATCCACGTCTGAACCTGTCAGAATTAATGATCAAGGCACTCTCTGGTGGGCGTGATGGAGTACTTGTCTGTTCACCTGAAGATAAACTCCATCTAGATGAAAAAAAAGCAAGTCAAAATAATTAACAAACTTGGTCTGCATGCACGTGCTGCAGCAAAATTTGTAACTCTGGCTTCCCAGTTTGAAGCTGATATACAGTTAACACGTAATAACAGGACTGTCAGTGGAAAAAGCATCATGGGTGTGATGATGCTGGCTGCCAGCAAGGGCACTACTGTTGAAATTACCGCATCCGGCAATGATGAGGATGAAGCTGTTAAAAAACTGGAAGCATTGATTAACCGTCGTTTTGATGAAGATGAATAATGACTCTATCGCTTAAAGGTACAGGTATTTCCAACGGAATTGCTATTGGCAAGATTGTTGCCATGCAAACCGGCGAGCTTGAGATCAATGAGTATGCATTGCCCAAACACCTCATACCGGATGAAATCAATCGCTTTCGTCACGCACTGGATATTGCCAAGCAACAATTAAGGGAAATAAACCAGAGCATTCCCGATAATGCACCCTCCGATATTTCTGCATTTATTAATACTCACTTGCTCATGCTGGATGACTCGACATTGGCGCAGGTGCCGGAAGACATCATTAATGAACGTCAGTGTAATGCTGAATGGGCATTAAACATACAACAGAAAACACTGGTTGATGTTTTTGAGGAAATGGATGATCCCTATCTGCGCACACGCAAGGATGATGTCATACATGTCGTTAATCGTGTTCAACGCATTTTGCTGGAACTCGAAAAACATCCGCATGAGATACCTGAAAACAAACTGCGTAACAGCATTATACTGGCCGATGACATTGCCCCTTCTGATGCAGTCCTGATTATGCATCAGGGCATTGCCGGTTTTGTAACAGAACATGGTGGCACCACATCCCATACTGCCATTCTTGCACGCAGTCTGGGCATTCCCGGTGTTGTCGGGCTGAAAAATGCACGCCGTTATCTGGAAGAAGATGAAACCATCATCATTGATGGTGAAACCGGTGATGTCGTCGCCTCACCTGATGAATACACATTCAAGCACTATCGAAAAAAACAACGTGACCATAAACGCTTCCTGGCTGAACTCAGAACCCTTCGTCACAAACCGGCACGCACCAAAGATCGCCGCAATATAAAACTGCATGCCAATATTGAATTACCGGAAGATATTTCCGCAGTAAAACGTGTCTCCGCAACCGGTGTTGGTCTGTATCGTACCGAGTTCCTGTTTATGAACCGTGATGAACCACCCAGCGAAGAAGAACAGTTTCAGGCCTATCGCAAGGTGGTCAAATCACTGAGTGGCGCACCGGTTACAATTCGCACACTTGATCTGGGAGCCGACAAACAGGTTGACGGACGCGGACGTACCGGCCCGGTAACAACCAACCCGGCATTGGGATTACGCGCTATCCGTTTGTGTCTGCGTGAACCTGCCATGTTCCTGCCGCAACTTAAAGCAATATTGCGTGCCTCTGCCTATGGTACGGTCAAAATCATGATCCCGATGTTAAGCAACCTGAACGAACTGTCACAGGTATTGCAGTTAATTGACGAGGCCAAATTTGAATTAAAACAACGTAAACAGAAATTTGATACTAAAGTAGCCATCGGAGGCATGATCGAAATCCCGGCTGCGGCAATTTCAGCTGACATTTTTGCTAATGAGCTGGACTTCCTGTCTATTGGTACCAATGACCTGATCCAGTATACGCTGGCGATTGATCGTATTGATGATGACGTGAATTACCTTTACGACCCGGTGCATCCTGCAGTACTGAAACTGGTAAAGATGACCATCGATGCCGGCAGAAATGCCAATATTCCGGTTTCCATGTGTGGTGAGATGGCCGGTGATGTGCGCTACACTCGTCTGCTACTGGGTATGGGTCTGAAAGAATTCAGTATGCACCCTTCCTCAATTTTAAGAGTGAAAAAAATTATCAAGGAAAGTAATACACAGGAACTCGCGCCACTTGCAAGACGGGTGTTACGCAACGGCAACCGGACAAAAATCATGGATCTGATTGAGAAAATGAACAATCAAAACCAGTAACAGACGCTATCTCCTTTCCCCTGCTTCACATTCAAGCTAGAATTAACCATTAAAAGCACGTCTTTCTTTTTATTGTGCGGACCCCCATGTCAGAAACTAACGAAACAGAACAACCCCAGGATCTGGTCAGCCCTTTTGTAAAGGTACTGGAAGAAGGTAATACAGTACAACTGGGAACCATGCTGGAAGATCTGTATCCGGCCGAAATTGCACATATCCTTGAATCACTCACACGCAATCAACGTGAAACAGTCTGGCAACAGGTAGAAGCAGACAAGCACGGTGAAGTCCTTATTCTGGTCAATGATGCTGTCCGCGACGGACTCATGCAGGACATGCATCCACAGGAACTGGTCGCGGCCACAGAAGGTCTGGAAACTGACGATCTGGCCGACATCCTGCTCGATCTGCCAGATGCGGTTATCAGTGAAGTACTCCAGTCAATGGATGAGCAGGACAGAAAACGGCTTGAAGCTGTGCTTTCCTATGATGAGGATTCAGCCGGTGGTCTGATGAACACCGATACGATCACGGTACGTGCTGATGTTTCTCTGGATGTGGTCTTGCGTTATTTGCGCAGACACACCGAAGTACCTGCCATGACAGACAGTCTGATTGTAGTTAACCGCGATGATAAATACGTTGGCACGATTGCATTAACGGATTTACTGATTAACGATCTCCAGCTAAAGGTTTCCGATATTCTCAGGCAGGACAGAGAAGCCATTCCGGCCACCATGTCAGTACGTGATGTTGCCAACCTGTTCGAACACCGCGATCTTGTTTCTGCTCCTGTGGTCGACAGTGACAACAAGTTGTTGGGACGTATCACCATTGACGACGTGGTTGACGTAATTCGTGAAGAAGCCGATCACTCATTCATGAGTATGGCTGGTCTGAATGAAGAAGACGATATGTTTGCGCCGGTTATAAAAAGTACACGTCGTCGTTCCATCTGGCTGGGCGTTAACCTGATCACGGCCATTGCTGCATCATGGGTAATCGGTCTGTTTGATGCCTCAATTGAAAAACTGGTTGCACTTGCTGTACTCATGCCCATTGTTGCCAGCATGGGTGGTATTGCCGGTAGCCAAACACTGACACTGGTCATTCGTGGCATGGCATTGGGCACCATTGGTGAATCTAATATTCAGCGCATCATTATTAAGGAAACACTGGTTGGTATTATGAATGGCATGATATGGGCGCTGGTCATCGCTGCGGTGGCCATATTCTGGTTTGATAATCTGGATATTGGTTTTATCATCGCTGCTGCGATACTCATCACCCTGATCATTGCCGCACTGTCCGGCGCCATTATCCCGCTGGTACTACGCAAGATGGGGGCTGACCCGGCACTGGCTGGTAGCGTTATCCTGACTACCGTCACTGACGTCATTGGCTTCCTGACCTTCCTCGGTCTGGCCACGCTGTTCCTGATCTGAAAAAATTGCCTTTATATCAAAAGCTTATTTACAGGCCAAATTTTGAGCAAAAACAGAAGATTATTTTCCAAGTTGTTGTTTTTATAGATAATATAATACTCTAGTCATGCCCCTAAAATACCGATACAGTAGTAGATAGACCATG
>JAOUJV010000150.1 GCA_029882995.1 Gammaproteobacteria bacterium
TCGTCCATGAATTTCAGAGGAGTATTGCATGGAAATTTCATCCGTAGTGTACAACCCTGCATCAGCACAACAATCAAGAGCACGTAGTGAATCAGAGGACATCCTCCAGAAAAAACTGGAAGAACAACTAACTAATGAAGTAGCCCCAAATCCGGAAGAGAAGGCATTCAAGGAAGCAGAAAAAGTAGAAGCGGCACAAACTGCGCAGGAGAAAGCGACTGTTGAAAACAGGGAGCAATCAGAAAAACGTCAGGGACGTGCTATTGATGTAACGGTATAAAACAGTATATTGAAATAATAATAAAAAAAGCCCGCATCAAGCGGGCTTTTTTTATTATGCTGTTTCTCTTGATGCCTTTTTGCGTTCGTGTTCCTTCAGGAACTTCTTACGCAACCGAATACGGTATGGCGTGACCTCAACCAGTTCATCATCATCAATGAATTCCAGTGCCTGTTCCAGACTCATCTTGATCGGTGGTGTCAGGATAATATTTTCATCTGTACCTGAAGCACGAACATTCGTCAGCTGTTTGCCCTTTAACGGATTGACGACCAGATCATTATCACGTGAATGTATACCAATGATCATGCCTTCATAGACTTCTTCGCCCGGATCAATAAACAAACGACCGCGTTCCTGCAATGCAAACAAGGAGTAGCCTAATGCCTTGCCGGCACCATTGGCAATCAGCACACCGTTAATGCGCTGACCAAACTCACCTTTCTTCATCTCACCATAGTGATCAAATACACTGTAAATAAGACCGGTTCCTTGTGTTGCAGTCAGGAATTCAGTTCTAAAGCCAATCAGTCCACGTGCAGGAATAAGATATTCCAGACGTACACGGCCTTTGCCATCAGGTTCGATATTTTTTAAATCACCGCCACGTTGACCCAGTTTTTCAATGACACCGCCCTGATGGGTTTCATCCAGATCAATCGTGACCTGTTCATAAGGTTCGTGTTTCACACCATCGATTTCACGAATAATCACTTCCGGACGTGATACACCGAGTTCATAACCTTCACGGCGCATGTTTTCGATCAGGATGGAAAGATGCAGTTCACCACGACCGGATACCTTAAACTTGTCCGGATCAGCACCCTGCTCAACACGCAAGGCCACGTTATGGATTAATTCACGATCAAGACGTTCACGCACCTGACGGGATGTAACAAACTTGCCGTCCTTGCCTGCAAACGGAGAGGTGTTAACCTGAAAGGTCATCGAAACAGTAGGTTCATCCACTGACAATGGTGGTAATGCTTCCACATTCTCAGGATGACATAACGTGTCTGAGATATTCAGCTTTTCAATACCGGTAAAGGCAATAATGTCACCGGCCTGGGCATCCGGTACCTCAACACGCTCCAGTCCGAGGAAACCCAGAATCTGCAGCATACGGCCATTACGTTTTTTGCCTTCACTATCAATGATGGTTACTTGCTGGTTGGTTTTGACACGTCCACGTTTTATACGACCAACGCCAATAACACCAACATAGCTGTTGTAATCGAGAGAACTCACTTGCATCTGGAACGGGCCGTCGGCATCCACATCCGGCGGACTGACATGCTTAACAATGGTTTCAAACAATGGGGTCATGTCACCTTCACGCGCATCCGCATCCAGACTGGCATAGCCATTCAGCGCCGAGGCATACACAACCGGAAAATCGAGCTGCTCATCTGTCCCGCCAAGACGATCAAACAGGTCAAAGGTTTGATCGATAACCCAATCAGGACGCGCACTGTCACGATCAATCTTGTTGATCACGACAATCGGTTTCAAACCTAGCGCAAAGGCCTTTTCGGTGACGAAACGGGTTTGTGGCATGGGACCGTCCACAGCATCAACCAGTAACAGGACGCAATCGACCATCGACAGGACACGTTCTACCTCACCGCCAAAGTCGGCATGGCCAGGGGTGTCCACGATATTAATATGGTAATCCTGCCAGTCGAGGGCCGTGTTCTTGGACAGGATGGTAATCCCGCGTTCCTTCTCCAGATCATTGGAATCCATCACCCGCTCAGGGGCATTGGCGCGCTCTCCGAGTGTGCCGGATTGCTGTAAAAGTTGATCAACAAGAGTGGTTTTTCCGTGGTCAACGTGTGCAATAATCGCTATATTGCGAACCTTATCAATGGTGTGCATAGATACTACCTGACTTACCTGACTGCAAAGAGACGCGGATTATACAGGAATCGGTCAGCATTTCGTCAAAAAACTATAAATGGGGGTGCCTCATGCCAGTAGATGAACTAATGAACGGTGATTTTGTTGATATTTACCTGATTCCTTGGGGCATCAAAATAGCGACAGCGGTTGCCATTTTTGTGATTGGCCGCTGGATTGCAAAGCTAATTCTCAATATTTCAGAGCGTGTCATGCGCAAGGCCAAGCTGGACGAGATGCTGATCCACTTCATTGGCAACATCCTTTATACCTTGTTACTGGCTGTTGTCGTACTGGCTACATTGGAGCAACTTGGTGTTAAAACCACTTCGGCCATTGCCATATTGGGTGCTGCCGGTCTGGCCGTTGGTCTGGCACTGCAAAGCTCTCTGTCCAATTTTGCCAATGGCGTCATGTTGATTATTTTCCGTCCTTTCAAAATCGGTGATTTTATTGAAGCCGGCGGTACCAGCGGCACAGTGGAAAAAATTACTATTTTCAGCACCGTCATGCGCACCGGTGACAACCGTGAAATCATTGTGCCAAACGGCCAGATATACGGTGGCACGATTATTAATTTCTCGGCACGGCCAACTCGCCGTATCGATATGGTATTTGGTATTGGTTACAACGATGATATAAAAAAGGCGCGTGAACTGATGATGGACATTATTAAACAGGATGCACGTATCTTGAGCGATCCGGAACCGGCAATCTCGCTGGCAGAACTGGCCGATAACAGCGTTAACCTGAATGTGCGTCCGTGGGTCAATAGTGGTGATTACTGGGCGGTACGTTCTGATCTGCTGGAAAACATCAAGAATGCTTTTGATGCCAATGGCATTTCCATCCCCTATCCACAACGCGATGTGCATTTACATCAGGTTTCATAACAAAGAGGTTTTAACATGTTATTACGGTTTGTTTTTCCATTCCTGTTGATCATTACCATGGCGGCCTGTGCTCAACCGCCCTATAACAACATTGATAATGAACAATTGAAATCCATGATTGAACAAGGCGTACCTGTCTATGACATACGACGCCCTGATGAATGGAAACAAACCGG
>JAOUJV010000156.1 GCA_029882995.1 Gammaproteobacteria bacterium
CGTGCGTCTTTTTCAACACCATCACGAGTGAACACCTGAACATCAATTACTGTACCTACCATTCCGGATGAAACACGCAAGGATGTATCTTTCACATCAGAGGCCTTTTCACCAAAGATAGCGCGTAACAGTTTTTCTTCCGGTGTCAACTGGGTTTCACCCTTAGGTGTTACCTTGCCTACCAGAATGTCACCGGTTTTAACTTCAGCACCAATATAAACAATACCGGATTCATCCAGCTTGGACAGTGCTGCTTCACCCACATTCGGAATATCACTGGTGATTTCTTCTGAACCCAGTTTGGTATCACGTGATACACAGGTCAGTTCTTCAATATGAATCGTGGTGTAACGATCTTCCTTCACCACATTTTCAGAAATCAGAATGGAGTCCTCAAAGTTGTATCCATTCCATGGCATGAAGGCAACCAACAGGTTCTGGCCTAATGCCAGTTCGCCCATATCAGTACTGGAACCATCAGCCAACACGTCACCCTTGGAAATAATATCGCCCACTTTTACCAGAGGAGTCTGATTAATACAGGTGTTCTGGTTGGAACGTGTGTATTTGGTCAGGTTGTAAATATCAACACCGGATTCACCCGCTGTTGTTTCCTTGTCGTTAACACGAACAACCATACGACTGGCGTCAACTGAGTCAACAACACCACCGCGTTTTGCAACAACAGTAACGCCTGAGTCAGTCGCCACTTTGCGCTCAATACCGGTGCCTACTAATGGCTTTTCTGACAACAATGTCGGTACAGCCTGACGTTGCATGTTTGAACCCATTAATGCGCGGTTCGCATCATCGTGTTCAAGGAATGGAATTAATGATGCGGCCACTGACACAAACTGTTGTGGTGACACATCCATGAAATCCACCTTGTCAGGTGATGACAGACTGAATTCATTCATATGACGACAGGAAACCAGTTCATCAACTAGCTTGCCCTTGTTATCAACCTTGGCACTTACCTGCGCAATTACATACTGACCTTCTTCAATGGCAGAAAGATACTTGATTTCATCAGTTACCTTGCCGTTTACAACCTTGCGATACGGTGTTTCCAGAAAACCGTATTCATTGGTGCGTGCAAACAGTGACAATGAGTTAATCAAACCAATGTTTGGACCTTCAGGTGTTTCAATTGGGCAAACTCGGCCATAGTGTGTCGGATGCACATCTCGAACTTCGAAACCGGCACGTTCGCGCGTCAAACCACCCGGGCCTAATGCGGAAACACGGCGCTTGTGTGTCACTTCTGATAATGGATTGTTTTGATCCATAAACTGTGACAACTGACTGGAACCAAAGAATTCCTTGATCACAGCAGAAACCGGCTTGGCATTAATCATTTCCTGTGGCATCAATCCTTCAGATTCTGCCAGACTCAAACGTTCCTTAACGGCGCGTTCAACACGAACCAGACCAACACCAAATGCATTTTCAACCATCTCACCTACACAACGGATACGGCGGTTACCCAGATGATCAATATCATCCACGACACCCAGACCGTTACGAATATTAATGAGTTCTTTTAATACAGCAATGATGTCTTCTTTCGAAAGGATATTACCGCCACCTTCTTCACTGCGATTTAAACGCAGATCAAATTTCATACGTCCAACTGCTGATAAATCATAGCGATCAGCATTAAAGAACAGATTACTGAACAATGCCTGTGCGGCATCCTTGGTTGGTGGTTCACCAGGGCGCATCATGCGATAGATTTCAATCATCGCTTCAAGATCATTGGTTGTTGGATCGATGCGTAATGTATCCGAAATATAAGGACCATTATCAAGATCATTGGTGTAAAGAACATTCAGGGTCTTAACACCAGCCGCTTGCAGGGCTTCGATCATTTCCTGGGTAATTTCATCATTGGCGTTAGCAATAATTTCACCGGTTGACTCATCAACAATTGTATTGGCAATGGCTTTACCATGCAGATATTCTGCCGACACTTCCAGTTGCTTCACTTTTGCACTTTCAAGCTCACGAATATGGCGTGCTGTAATACGACGGCCATTCTCAACCAGCGTTTTGCCCTTGATAGCAATATCAAAAGCGGCCATTTCACCACGTAGACGTTCAGGCACAAGATCAAGCTTGATCGTATCTTTGGAGAAATGGAATGTATTAGTTTCAAAAAACAGGCCCAGAATTTCTTCTGTTGTCAGGCCGAGGCCTCGTAACAGGATAGTTGCTGGCAATTTGCGACGCCTGTCAATTCGGACAAACACACAATCTTTTGGATCAAATTCAAAGTCCAGCCATGAACCACGATAAGGAATCACGCGTGCAGAGAACAATAGCTTGCCTGAAGAGTGTGTCTTGCCCTTGTCGTGTTCAAAGAACACACCTGGTGAACGGTGCAACTGGGAAACGATCACGCGCTCGGTACCATTAATAACAAATGTACCGGTATCGGTCATGAGCGGGATTTCACCCATGTACACTTCCTGTTCCTTGACATCCTTAACAGGTTTCTTTGCTGCTGATGAATCCTTGTCATAAATAACAAGGCGCAGCTTCACGCGTAGTGGTACTGAATAGGTCATGCCGCGTAATTGACATTCTTTCACATCAAATACCGGGTCACCCAAACGGTAACTCACATATTCCAGTGCTGCATTTCCTGAATAACTTTCAATCGGGAAAACTGCATGGAAAGCAGCTTCCAGACCAGCCAAATTCTTTTTATCCGGTGCCACATCCCTTTGCAGGAATTTCTTGAAGGAAGCAATCTGCATTTCCAGCAGATATGGCGCTTCCATAATTCCGGGGCGCTTGCCAAAGTTGTTACGAATACGTTTCTTTTCAGTGAACGAGTAGGCCATGCCTTT
>JAOUJV010000071.1 GCA_029882995.1 Gammaproteobacteria bacterium
AGTTTATGATGTTCCTCGCCTTCTGCTGTATCGGTTGTTCCCTCAATCATCCTCGAACCGTATTCCTGTATGTAATCCGGCCCCTTGGTTCCGGGACAAACGATACTGACACCATAAACACATATAAAACGAAAGTCCCTGTGTGCTATATTTTTATCAAGATCATTTTTAGGGCTTTCCAGATCGAGGTAGCTAAGTTCCGTCTTCAGCATGGCAACCATAGGGGTCTGCGAAGGTCGCTTTGCTTGAAACAAATCCTGTAACATGGCCTGACACCCGGCTAAAAACGGTAATATCAGAAGGAACAGAAAGAGATGGTTGATTTTAGTTTTCATCACTGCAAGTTTACTGTTTTAATACATGGTATCTGCTCAGCATTATATAGGCATCAATCTTGAAATCCTATCTATTGACCCGCCATTTTTTACACATTTTGAGTCAATAACAAACTAAAATGCCTAAAAAAAAGAAACTCAGTCAAAAACAATCCCGCATGACCAAAAAGATTCAGGCCAGCCGGGTCGAGCGTGTGCGTAAAAAAGCGTCAACGTTGGAGCAGGAAATTTCAGAGTCCGAGCTGGGACCTGAACAGGAAGGCCGTTTAATTACCAACTATGGTGCCAGTGTTGATGTTGAAGATAGCAACGGTATTATTCATCGTTGTGCCTATCGACAAAATCTTGAGTCACTGGTAAGTGGTGATCGTGTTGTCTGGCAACCTGCCCATGATGAACGTGGTGTCGTCACTGCCGTTATGGAAAGAACATCCCTGCTTGCGCGCCCTGATTTTACCGGTAATAAAAAACCGGTTGCCGCCAATATTGACCAGATGATTATTGTTTCCGCATCAAAACCCGGTCTTAATGAAGGGCTCATTGATCGTTATCTGCTTGCGGCTGAAAACATTCACATTACACCAGTCATTTTACTCAACAAGGTAGACCTCCTTGATGACCGGACACTTGCTGACTACAAGGAACGACTGAGTGATTATATTAGAATTGGCTACCCTGTTATTTATGCCAGCACCAAACGTGAACACGGGCTTGATGCATTACAAAAAACACTAAAAGAAAAAACCAGTATTCTGGTTGGACGTTCAGGCGTTGGAAAATCATCTCTTGTTAATCGTATTCTACCTGATGCCAATATAAAAACCGGTGAAGTATCCGAGGCAACGGGAAAGGGACAACATACAACAAGCGCTGCCCGGCTTTATCATCTTTCCTGTGGAGGAGAATTGATCGATTCTCCCGGTGTACGTGAATTTGGATTATGGAACCTGAGCCGCGATGAAGCTACTTATGGGTTTATTGAATTCCGGCAGTTTATTGGTAAATGCAAGTTCAGTAACTGTACGCATACCCATGAACCACAGTGTGCTATTCAGGAAGCAATTGAGAATGAAGAAATCAGTCCGCGCCGGGTGGATAGCTATCACCGGATTATTGCTTCACTGAATAGCACCTAAGGTTATTACATAGGCTTAACTAGTTTACACTCTGAAACACCAGACTTCCCTTCTGCCTCACTAACTTTCTGTAATCTAGTCCGCGCATACAACAAACCCATCTTTACTTCTTGCCAAACAAAGTAGTTTTTCCCCGGCTTAGCATGTAACTTAACTTCTGAGTCATTTTCTGCTTTTGAAATCACTGTATGATTCCCTGGATCTACTTCCAAGAGCAAATAAGTCATGGCAGCTGTATCACCGACTATCTTACCATCAAGAACAACCGGCATCTTTATGGCCGCTCCAAAATTTTCGTTTCGGTAAACATAAATATTTGCCTTGCCTGAATTCACCTTAAATGATTTTGCCTGAGTATCTTGTTCAACACTTGCCATCGGAACAGATGCGCAACCAGTGATAAATGTTACCATTAGAATAGCAATCACTAATGATTTCCATCTTAGAAATGACATATCTCCCTCCTGTATATATCTTGCTTATTGGAATATAGAATCTACCATAAAATATATGGGCAATACAGGGGTGAAAATTTGATTTATACCAAGGAGCTATATTTTTATTTTTTATTCCGGTAAACGATAAAGGTATGATCATCCGGCTTACAGGGTCGACTACCTTCATTATTATTCATCCTGTGCTGGACTTTTTTCAGCAGTTTATCCGCCACCTCTGGCAGATCACCCTTGCGAATACATTCAATAATCTCATCAATAAACAGATTATCTGCAACACCATCGGTTCCGATAAAAACCGTGTCATGTGTTGACAAGGCGACAGGAGAGCCAACTTCAATTCGCATGTCCTTGAAGCCAAGCACATTGGATACGATATGCCTCTCTTCGTGATGGATGGCTTCTTT
Organism: Gammaproteobacteria bacterium; assembly: GCA_029882995.1. Taxonomy (GTDB): domain Bacteria; phylum Pseudomonadota; class Gammaproteobacteria; order DAOVJZ01; family DAOVJZ01; genus DAOVJZ01. The sequence continues at coordinate 2,334 of JAOUJV010000071.1, forward strand.
CTCGTCCATGATCCCTGCCTCAACAGCATAACCAACCGGCGAATGCGGTACGGTTTGTAACTTTATTTTTCCCCGTTGGCCAACCACCAGAATATCCGAGTCACCGACATGATAAGGTCGAATTACATTGTTCTGGATTTCTACAACAGCCAGTGTTGTGGCCGACCCCCCGCTTTGCGCCATCACATCAAGATTGGCCTTTTCAATCCCGTTTAAAATAACTTCCCTTAAATCCAGATTTTCGGTGACTGCTTTCTTGACTGCATTACGAACAGCATCAACAGCCAGACTTGATGCGGCCTTGCCTGCTGGCATACCACCAACGCCGTCAGCTACGACCAGCACACAGGAATTGTCATTTACCGGAATTAATGCAGCGCAATCTTCATTCGGTGTTTCCTTGAAAGGATTCGAGGCAGAAAAAACTGTTGCTTGGCCTGAAGCAATGGAAAATAAATCAGGCTCCGTCATGGACGCTTCCCTGTAAAACTTTGCCTCTTGCAGATGCCTGATATCCATTAGTCTGACTGCCCTGTTACCATTCTATGCTTTCAAGATGCTCGCGTAATTGACCGGCCGATCGAAACTTGTCCAGTATTAACGAGGTTTTCAGACCACAACAAATACCCTTCACCTGTGGCGGCATTTTTGAGTAATGTTTTTTCCCGCCTATCGCGGTATAAAAGAGATGCACCAGATTGGCGACATCACCATAAATATTTTCCGGCTTGCATGCTCCCCAATGAAACATGTCCAGCAGTTTTATGTCGTACCCGATACCATAATCGCGGACAATAATATTATCCCCATGTAAATCGCCGTGATAATCACGCAGGTTATGAACACATTCAATGCCTGATGCCAATGCATGTAATAAATGCAGCCCTTGAAAATAGTGCAATCTTTTTCCAGGTTGTCTTTTTATATAGTCAGGTAAAATTTCTCCTTCAACAAAATCAGATATCAGGAAAGTTACTGTTTCCCGATGATACACAATAGACTCCTGTGTGTGGTACTGGATCAGGATCGGGCAATGACGCAGTTTGTGTAACTTCTTGGCATAGGTGATTGATGTGCGATCACGCAGGTTTCTATGCGGGAAAAAAAACTTGGCGGCACGCTCGATACCGGTCCTGACTTCTCGTATATGAAAAACCTCTCCCTCCCAACCTGAGCCAAGACGGGAAATTACTTCATATTTTTTTGCCAATACTTTACCCGGCTGAAAGTCAAAGCTTTCAATTCTGGGTCTTTTATTTTTTCTTTTTTCCTTATGGTGAGTTGTCATTTCTTATCCTTATTAGTTCTTCTCACTACCGACCAAATCATCTGGCTACCCGATAACTATAGATATCGGCACAAAAGGTGCAAATTAGAGATAAAAAAACAGATACTAAATGTCCCTGCGGCCTGTAAAAGCATGGGAAAGCGTACCGCTATCAACATACTCCAGCTCTCCCCCCAGAGGGATCCCGTGAGCCAGCCGGGTAGCACGAATTTGACGTGAGCGTGCCAGTTCACTGATATAGTGCGCTGTGGCTTCACCCTCGACGGTCGGATTGGTCGCGATAATGACTTCCTCGACAGGCTGTTTATCAAATCTGTCTGCAAGCTGATCCAGACCTATATCTTCCGGGCCAATACCATCCAGTGGTGAAAGATGCCCCATCAGAACAAAATACTGACCATTGAAACTATTTGATTGCTCTATCGCAATCACATCAACCGGGCTTTCCACAATACATAACTGTGATTGTGAACGTGAGGAATTTGAGCAAATGGTACAAAGTGGTGTTTCAGAAAAAGTACGGCAGGAAGAACAATGTTTTACGTTATCTACCGCTTCAACCAGTGCGGCTGATAACCTGCGCGCACCGTCTCTGTCACGTTCAAGCAAATGAAAGGCGATGCGCTGTGCCGATTTTGGCCCTACTCCGGGCAGGCAACGCAGTGTATCAATTAATTTATCTATCAGTGGACTTTGCGACATGCAAAATCAGAAGGGTAATTTTACGCCAGGGGGAAGGTTCATCCCCGAGGTAAATGCAGACATTTTATCCTTGGTCATGGTTTCAACTTTTCTTACCGCATCGTTGACAGCTGCTGCCATCAGATCTTCGAGCATTTCCTTGTCTTCTTCCATCAAAGAGGGATCAATTTCGACACGTCGTACATCATGTCGGCCATTCATGGTGACCTTAACCATACCTGCACCACTTTCACCCTGCACTTCCAGATTAGCCAGTTCCTGCTGAGCCTTTTCCATATTGGCCTGCATTTCCTGTGCCTGCTTCATCAGGTTACCTAGCATACCTTTCATACTTGTTACCTCAATACCTTGGGATTATTCAACGGGTTCTATTAACTCTTCCTGCACGTCTGCACCGAACATATCTTTTAATGCCTGTACATTTGAATCTGATTCAATTTTATTTACTGCCGCCTGATGTTTTTCCGATTGAAGTCGTTTTTGCCTTGCCGCTGGTGTTTCAATCTGCATGCTTTCAATCTCCACCTTGAGCCTGATTCTACTGCCAGTAAATTTTTGCAATGCTTTTTCCAGTTTCTTTTCACGCTCAGCATTCAGTAATGCCGCGTGCTCGGGCGCCAGTACCAGTATTATATTATTTTCATCTTTTTCCTTGATTGCACAATTAGCCGCGGCTTCTTTCAAAACTCCGGTCAATTTCATTCCGGCAATAATTGAACTCCAGTCATCATCCTGTATTGGTTCTGCCAGTGATGATATTTCTTCTGCTTTAATTATATTTTCCGATTGTGCCGGTGTAACTGTTTTTTTTGCAGATGACACTGCTGAATTTGATACGGCCGTTTTAACAGAGGCCACTGCTCGCGCTTCTGAAGGACGAAATGCCAGCATGCGTAACAACACCATTTCCAGACCACTACGCGGATCCGGTGCAAAATTCATGTCACGACGCCCATTGATTCCTATTTGATAAAACAACTGCACATCTTCCTGTGACAATACTTGAGAAAGCCGGATGATTTCTTCACGGTTGCTTTGCTCCTCGTCAACGGCATCCGGCACAACCTGTGCCAAGGCCATCTGATGCAATACTGATAATAATTCTTCCAACACATTGGAAAAGTCAGGCACGCTCTCGGCAAGGGTATGAATAGTTTCCAGTAATGCCTGACCACTGTTCGCAGCCAGTGCTTCAATAATTTCTGAAATATATGTTTGTTCAATTGTGCCAAGCATGGACTGCACATCCTGTTTGCCTAATTTGCCAGCGCCATAGGCAATCGCCTGATCCATCAAGCTCAGTGCATCACGCATACTGCCATCAGCAGCCCGCGCCAGTAGTTTAATGGCAGGCACTTCATGTTCAATATTTTCTTTTTCCAGAATATTGATCAGATATTCCGTGATCAGACTCTGAGGCAATCGTTTCAGATTAAATTGCAGACAACGCGAAAGAATCGTAACCGGTAATTTTTGCGGATCGGTCGTCGCCAGTAAAAACTTCACATGCGGAGGTGGTTCTTCCAGTGTTTTTAATAATGCATTAAAACTGTGCGTTGATAGCATGTGTACTTCGTCGATCAGGTAAATCTTGTAACGTCCACGTGTCGGTGCATACTGGACGTTCTCAAGAAGTTCACGCGTGTCTTCGACTTTGGTACGTGAAGCCGCATCGACTTCAATCAGATCAACAAAACGGCCTTCGTTAATTTCATTACATGCACTGCACTCACCACAAGGGGTTGCACTGACACCATTTTCACAATTCAGGGATTTCGCCAGAATACGGGCGATGGTTGTTTTGCCCACACCACGTGTGCCGGTAAATAAAAATGCATGATGGAGTCGATCATTATCGAGCGCATTGATCAATGCCCGCAAGACATGTTCCTGTCCTGCTACCTCATGAAAGGTTCCGGGGCGCCATTTGCGTGCTAAAACCTGGTAACTCATTTATTTGTTTTAATCGTTCTAGTTATTAACTTGTATAAATGGAGGTAGCCTGTACCAGCCACACCTCGGCACACGAATCCGCTGCTGCCGCTGCTCCCTTCCGGGCCTGACGGGGTTCACAACATATCATTGCGAGGGGACCGGCACAGGCCACCATAATATAATGTTACTGGCTGACATGGAACCGGTAAGAATTAAGAGTCTGTCGGAGTCCTTGCTCGGTAACTACATGAAATCTTGTAACTTTTGCTATTTTACCCTAACCAATGAATAAAGTAACCGCTGGAGATATCCTGTTTAACCTGAACTAACGTAATTTTGAGGGTTCTGGATAGAAAAGGCCCCGTAACCGGGGCCTGTAGACTGTTTTATGGCGAGGGGATGCCACAATAACAATATTCTTACTGTTTACGTCTCATGAAACCCATGAGTCCCAATAAACCTGAGCCAAACAACCAGACTGCGGCGGGGACTGGAACAGGCGTAACTTCAGCAAAGCCAAAAGCATCACCCACAGGAACAGGATCTCCATCAGCGTCTACGGTCCCATTAAAATTAAACAACAACAGACCTGCTCCTATATAAGCTGGGTCGCTGATTAAGGAGTTAATATCATTCAGACCATTTCCAGAAAATAATGACTGCTCACCAACCAACACTAACATTGATGTCATGCCTGTCAGTGTAAATTCAAAATTACTGGGAGACCCCCCTAACAAAACCAGATCAAAAGTACCTGCTGGTGTGCCGGGGTAAAACATATCAGCCAACATGGAGAAGTTGTCACCAATCATATATTCAACATCCGGAAAGGCATAATTCATTACGCCTGACGAGATACTCCCGTTATATGAAGGCCCGTTAAATCCGTAGTCTGTAAAACCAGAAAGAATTGTTGTATCAATAAATATTGCATTGGCAGGATCCAGATCATATGTAAAACTTCCGCTAAATGAATCACCTCCATTTATTCCTGCAATACCAACCGAATAATCAAAAACTCCGCTAAAATTTACAGTGGTCGTTGCTGCATATGATTGTGAAATCCCAAAAAAGATTACTGCCAGTCCTGATAAAAATCTGCTAAATAATTTCATCCTTCAAACTCCTAATCCGTGATAAATAATTATTGTTTGCTCAGCCTCTTTCGGCGAGACATCGCTATTAGTCCCGTCAACCCTGAGCCAAACAACCAGACTGCGGCGGGCACAGGGACCGCAGAAGGAACTGCATCATTCAATATGAGAGAATAACCATAATAACCATTGTAAAACTCAACTTCATAGGCATTTGCCTCACCCAATTTAGTAATACTTATATCATTTCTCCAGTTAACCCCGTCATATGCGGCAAGCAAAAACTGATCAGAGTCGGTTAATGTAAAACCATCTCCTCCTGAGTTTGTAATATTCCAGTCCGCTCCTGATGCTTGCAGTTCAACCTTGTCAAACATCGCCAGTGGCAAATAACCAAGACTATCATCCAGCGCAAGATTGCTGTCATCAAAAATTGCAAAATCAAGTCCCGAAGCACCATAACTAAAATCAAATATATTTAAATCACCATCTGTTGGCATCCATATGGTAGAGGCCGACAATGCTCCTGAAATAAACATGCTCGCCAATCCTGGAAATAGTTTTATTATTCCTTTTGCTTTCATCTTCTTTACTCCACTAATCTATTAATTGTTTAATCCTTTAAAAAAATTAATAACTTATATATTAGATATTGAGACCTGCCCCCTGACCACACCGGTTTGCACGAGGGGATGTACATCATCAGTGTGGTCAGGATAAACAGTGAATCATTCAAACTTTCTTTCCTGGAATACCTGCTTGTACGAGGGGATGTACGTTACAGATATTCTCAGAATAACCAGCAAATAATTCATTTCTCAAAACCGTAAAACCAACTTCTTACTACAAACAAGATGACTCAAACTCATACTCCGTCATCCTTTAATAAATTCTGTTGAGACCTGCCCCCTGACCACGCTGGTTTGCACGAGGGGATGTGCATCATCAGTGTGGTCAGGATAAACAGTGAATCATTCAAACCTTCTTTCCTGAAATACCTGCTTGCACGAGGGGATGTACATCACAGTTACTTTCAAGCTCTCTGGCGAATCATTCGTTTCTCAAAAACTTTTACTCCTTAATCTCTTTTCGTCTGGATATCGCTACCAATCCAATTAAACCGGAACCAAACAGCCAGATTGCAGCTGGTACAGGGACAGGCGTCAGGGCATATTCACCCCACCCACTTGGGTGGCGATCAAATTTGTCCGGAAAATGTTTCCCAGGAAAATCACGATTTGGAAATTCACCAAACGGAAATTTGTCATATGGAAAATTCGGGTTTGGATGCGCTACACCATCATGTCCACTTCTGCCAAACATACCCTTAAAACCATGAGATGAATTATTTTCATGCTCACCATCTTCATGATCTTCTGAAGATTCGTCAGAAAGATCTGCTCCTGCCATACTTAAACCAGCACCAGCGTTTATTGAGTGCTCAATATCCGGTCTTGCAATTGCAGGAAAGTGTTCCATAGGGAACTTGTCTTGCGGAAAGTGATTATTTGGATATTCATCAAAAGGCACTGATGCCGCATTTGCAGAAAAACTTCCGCCCAAAACGCCTGCTAAAATAATATTTCTGTATCCCCTGAACATAACTTCTTTTCCTTATATGTTTTAAATTATCATTTAATCTAAACAGCCACACCTGAATGGGCATTCAACCGTCGTTTAAAAATATGACGCCCATCATCAAGCAAACAACTTTCTATTAACTTTTGATCAACCAGTTGTTCCAGAGCCCGTTGCACCCGCTCTTTTGATAATTGTGCTATCTGGTGCAATACCCACCACTGGCGAATACCTTCTGCGGTATCGGCCGCATCTGGCCTATGTTCCAGATAACTTAAAACCTGAAACTGAATATCTGATAAAAGCTCGTAATCAACTTTTTCTAATTGTTCTATTTGACTTACCTGCATATTTACTTGACTCCAGACCTGTAAAATTTTTGTTATTATTTTTATTTCGTTATTGCAATAGGTATGCCAACTCGGGATGAGTTTAATAATCAACAAGTTATGTTCGCGCGAGAAAATTACCGGGTCATATTTAACCCATAGTCATTTTGTGATTGGAGTGAGAAATAACGGGAAAACAGAAAATTTTATGTGGGTTATTTTTATCCCGCCCGGGTGAAAAATAACCCACCAATAATAGAGTGGTTAATTAGTACTGAATATCGTGTTTTTTGAGTAGGCGGCCCAGAGCTCGACGCTCTTTGTTTGCATGTCTGGCTGCAAGCGTGACATTACCTTTACTGCGTTTCATGAGTGCAGACAAATATTCTTTTTCAAACTGCGTTAATACATTACTCTTTGCCATACTAAAAGGAAGCTGATGCACTTCATCCTGAAGCAAATCCACTTGCTCCAGAGATGCCTCATCAACATTAAATTGCAGATGTGCTGGTAAAATCACATCATCATCTGAAATCAGAAAGGCACGATGTAACCTGTTTTCAAGCTCTCGTATATTACCGGGCCAATCATGCCTTTCCATTAATTGCTGACTGAGGTGATGTAATCTTTTTGGCCTGGTATTGTAACAAGCCTGAAATTGCTGAAGGAAGAACCCGGCAAGAGTGACAATATCACCTTCACGATGACGAAGTGCCGGTAATGTAATTGGTAATACATTTAACCGATAATATAAATCAGCACGGAACTTCCCTGCTTCCATCATCTGTTCAAGTATTTCATTACTTGCCGAAACAATCCTGACATCTGCAGTCTTGAATTGTTTACCACCTAGTGGACGATATTGTTTGTCTTGTATAAAACGAAGTAATGTCGCTTGTGCCTTGGGAGACAGTGCTTCAATCTCGTCAAGGAATAACGTACCACCATCTGCCTGTGCTATTAATCCGGCTTGCTCATTTCTCGCGTCTGTAAATGCTCCCCGCTCATGACCAAACAGTTCATTTTCCAGTAATGAGTCAGGTAAAGAACCACAGTTTACCGGTATAAACGGACCCGCTGCTCTTGCGCCCAGATAATGAATTGCTCTGGCCGCCAGTTCCTTACCTGTCCCCGTCTCCCCATAAATGGACACCGCCACATCATAAACAGCAATTTTTTGAATCGTTTTCAGAACATCTTGGAATGCAGGTGAACTGCCTATTAAATTAAGCGCAATAAAATCAAGCTGTGTTGATTCCGATAATTTATTATCTCTTTCTGATGAAGGAAGTAATTCACACATGCGTTGCAAACGAAGAGCCAATTCATCTTCTGAACATGGCCACTTTGCAAAATCAGTATAGTGTGAATAAGCAACTAATGAGCCGGAATCATGGACTGCTTCTTCTGTAAATAAACCTAATACAGGAAAGATTTTATGATTATCAATATAATGTTCGCACAATAAAGAACCTGATCCTTCGACCAGCGCAATACAGACTGAATTTCTCTGCAAATAGAATTCAGTTGGTGAGTTGGTTATATCAATCACCCGCACATCAGCATACCCGATGCTCGCAAGCATCTGGCGTATTCTGGATGATTGTTCTCCCCCCGGAGAAACTGCTAGCAAATAAATTATTGTTGATTTCATCATCATCAGGCGTCCTTGACCTATAACTCTCAGCAATGCTTATGCTCCATCCTGAAGCCCTGTTTTGTGCTATCGTTTTCCTATTACTTTTATGTAATTCCTGTTTGCCTACTGTTTTAACTTCTAGTGCTACAACCTTCGTTTAACAGGTAATAAGCAAAACAATAAGCAATATACTTATGCAAAATTCATTCCATAAATAAATATTCTTTAGTAAACAATGAGATAGTAATTTACAGTCTGATTTATTCAGCTTAATTTTTTAAAAGTGTAAAATTTTTCGACACAAGAAAGTGCCTGAATTGAACAATTCTGACAAAAATTAGCTTCCAATTATTGACGATCACATTGAAATGTTAGCCATGGCAAGGCAAGCAATAACATGAAAATAACTGCATTTGCCGGGATATGTAAATTAAAG
>JAOUJV010000157.1 GCA_029882995.1 Gammaproteobacteria bacterium
GCGGCCATGTCGCTGGGTGCTTTATCACCAGAAGCACATGAAACACTGGCACAGGCAATGAACAGACTCGGTGCTCGTTCCAACTCCGGAGAAGGTGGTGAAGATCCGGTACGTTATGGCACTGACAAGCGTTCCAAAATCAAACAGGTAGCCTCTGGTCGTTTTGGTGTCACACCCGCTTACCTGTCCAGCGCTGAAGTCATGCAAATCAAGGTTGCTCAGGGCGCCAAGCCAGGTGAAGGCGGACAATTACCTGGCCACAAGGTTAATGATCTGATCGCCAAGTTAAGATATTGCAAACCCGGTGTTGGTCTTATTTCACCACCACCCCATCATGACATTTATTCTATCGAAGATTTGTCACAGCTGATTTTTGATCTGAAACAGGTGAATCCGGATGCACTGGTCTCAGTCAAGCTGGTGGCTGAAGCCGGTGTTGGTACTATTGCCGCTGGTGTTGCCAAGGCCTACGCCGATCTGATCACTATCGCTGGTTATGATGGCGGTACCGGTGCCAGCCCGTTGGCTTCTGTGAAATATGCCGGCAGTCCCTGGGAACTGGGCCTGACTGAAACACATCAGGTATTGCGTGCCAATAACCTGCGCGACAAGGTACGTCTGCAAACAGACGGTGGACTCAAGACCGGTCTGGATGTGATCAAGGCAGCCATTTTCGGTGCAGAAAGTTTTGGTTTTGGTACTGCTCCGATGATTGCCATGGGTTGTAAGTACCTGCGGATATGTCATCTGAATAATTGTGCGACCGGTGTTGCAACACAGGACAAGGTCCTTCGTCTGAATCATTTTAACGGTAAGGTCGAAATGGTTATGAACTACTTCCGCCTTGTAGCTGAGGAAGTGCGTGAATTGCTTGCCAGTATGGGTTGCAGAAAGTTAACTGATATTATCGGCCGTACCGATCTGCTAATTGAACATCGTTCTGATTCAAGCAAACAACAACGCATGGATCTGAGCGCACTTCTGTCTGATGGCGGCATATCAAAAGACAAACCGCAGTTCTGTATTCATCCAAAAAATGAACCTTTTGATAAAGGTGAGCTGGCTGAACAAATGGTCAGGGACACTATCAGTGCGATTGAAAACAAGAGTGGCGGTGCATTCACCTATGATGTGAAAAACATACATCGTTCTATAGGTGCCAGACTGTCTGGTGAAATTGCACGTCGTCACGGCAATCTGGGTATGGAAGAAAATCCGATTACCCTACGCCTGAAAGGAACCGCTGGCCAGAGCTTTGGGGTATGGAATGCTGGCGGTCTGCATATGTATCTCGAAGGTGATGCCAATGATTATGTTGGCAAAGGCATGGCGGGCGGCAAACTGGTTATCACACCACCAGCCAATAGCAGTTTTAACAGTTTTGAAACCACCATTATTGGTAACACCTGTCTTTATGGTGCAACTGGCGGCAAGTTATTTGCTTCCGGTCTTGCCGGTGAGCGCTTTGCTGTACGTAATTCCGGTGCTACAGCCATAGTGGAAGGCATCGGTGATCATGGTTGTGAATACATGACCGGTGGTGTCATCGCTGTTCTGGGTGATACCGGTATCAACTTTGGTGCAGGTATGACAGGTGGCTTTGCCTATGTATGTGATGAAAATAACAATTTTGCTCATCGCATGAATCATGAACTGATTGATATCCTGCCCATGAGTACAGAGGCAACCGAGGCACACCGCAATTATTTACGCACACTGGTTACCCAGTTTGTTGAAGAAACAAACAGTCAACGCGGACAACACATTCTCGCGAATTTTGATGACATGATGTGTAAATTCTGGCTGGTTAAACCCAAGGCCATTGAACTCGGTGTACTTATTGATGAGCTCAGGCAGGTTGCTGCTTAATTATTTTTATACAGATTACTATGGCTAATAATTTTCAATTTATTCAGGTCCCAAGACTCGACCCCGAAAAGAAGAGCGCTGAAGAACGTTCACAGGAATACCGCGAGATCTATGGCCAATTCACTCAGGATGCAGCGCAGATGCAGGCTGATCGATGCCTTGAGTGCGGTAACCCTTATTGTGAATGGCGTTGTCCGGTACATAACTATATCCCTAACTGGCTTAAGCTGGTTTCCGAAGGCAATCTGATACAGGCGGCAGAGCTTTCACATCAAACCAACTCCTTGCCCGAAATTTGTGGCCGGGTATGTCCTCAGGATCGGTTGTGTGAAGGTGCATGCACATTAAACGATGGTTTTGGTGCAGTCACGATCGGAGCAATTGAACGTTATATCAGTGATCAGGCATTCGAACAGGGCTGGCGTCCAAATCTTTCTGCAGTAAAGGATTCAGGTAAAAAGGTTGCCGTTGTTGGAGCAGGACCTGCCGGACTTGCCTGTGCCGATGTGCTGGCACGCAATGGTGTCAAGGCAGTTGTGTTTGATCGCCATCCTGAAATTGGTGGTTTGCTTACTTTTGGTATACCTGAATTCAAGCTGGAAAAAACTATTGTAAAACGCCGTCGCCTGATTCTTGAGGAAATGGGCGTTGAGTTCAGACTGAATACGGAAGTTGGTAAACACATTTCAATGGATGAATTGCTGAAAGAATATGATGCTGTTTTCCTTGGTATGGGAACCTACACCTATATGAAAGGTGGTTTTCCTGGCGAAGACTTACCCGGTGTTTATGAAGCACTGCCATTTTTGATTTCCAATATTAATAATTGTCTGGGATATGAAAAATCAGCGGATGATTTTATTAATATGCAGGAAAAAAGAGTGGTTGTACTGGGCGGTGGTGACACAGCCATGGATTGCAACCGCACCTCAATTCGTCAGGGTGCAACCAGTGTAACCTGTGCCTATCG
>JAOUJV010000158.1 GCA_029882995.1 Gammaproteobacteria bacterium
TTCATTATTAACCTGATATTGCTTAAAGGCGGCTTCACGCTTTTTCTGTTCCTCTTCCTGTCCCATGCTTGCCCAGACATCAGTCACAATCAGGTCAGCATTTTTTGAAGCACTGATCGGATCAGAAATCATTTCAACATGGTCACCGGCATTCTTGACCAGCTCTGCTTCCGGTTCATAGCCTTTGGGTGTTGCAATGTTCAACTTGAAATCAAACTGACGTGCAGCATTGATGTAGGAATGACACATATTGTTGCCATCACCAATCCAGGTAACTGTCTTGCCGGCAATGTCTCCACGATGCTCATACCAGGTCTGCATGTCAGCAAGCAACTGACAAGGATGAAAACGATCTGTCAGGGCGTTGATAACTGGTACAGAAGAGTATTGTGCAAACAATTCAATTTTTTCATGCTCAAATGTGCGAATCATGATGGCATCAACCATGCGTGAAAGTACGCGTGCACTGTCCTCAATCGGTTCACCTCTGCCAAGCTGGGTATCTCTGGGCGAAAGGAAAAGTGCATTGCCGCCAAACTGGATCATGCCGGTTTCAAACGAGACACGGGTTCGGGTCGATGATTTTTCAAAAATCATACCGAGCACCCTGTTTTTCAACGGCTCAAAAATTTCCCTGTTCTTCTGCATTGTCTTTAACTCAACAGCACGCTTGATAAGCGTCTTGAGTTCATTGGGAGAAAAATCCATGAGAGTCAGGAAGTGGCGTACTGACATAATCAGATCCTTTTTTTAAAGGCCAACAGCTGACTGGCCGGAAAATTCGTTTACAAGTTCGACGACACCATTAACAATGGTATCTGCTTCCTGCTTGTTCAGAATCAGAGGAGGTAATAGACGAATGACTTTTTCAGCAGTTACATTGATTAATAATCCCTTGTCCAGAGCAGATTTGACCAGTTCGGTACAGGGGAAAGAAAGCTCAATACCTATCATTAGGCCTTTACCACGGATATCGGTGACTTGCGGATGTGAAGACAACGCCTTTTTAAAGGCATCCAGCATATAAGTCCCCATTTCCTGTGCCTGCTTGTCCAGTTTGTTTTTCTTTGCGGTTTCGATGACAGCAAGACCGGCACTGCAAGCTAACGGGTTACCGCCAAAGGTGGTACCGTGATTACCGGCTTGAAATACTTCAGCGGCCTTACCGCTCGCAAGACAGGCACCAATAGGTACGCCATTGCCCAACGCCTTGGCCAGCGTCATCACATCAGGCGTAATCTTGTTATGTTGAAATGCAAACCACTGGCCGGTACGACAGATACCAGTCTGAATTTCATCCAGCATTAATAACCAGTTATTTTGATCGCAAATATCACGTAACTGGTTTAAATAGTTTTCATCCGGGATATTGATACCGCCTTCACCCTGTATCGGTTCGACCAGAATAGCAACGACACTTGATTTATTTTTGGCAATATTTTTAACCGCAGTGACATCGTTGAAATCAACACGCACAAAACCCTGTACCAGTGGTTCAAAACCGGCATGTACTTTACGGTTACCCGTTGCTGTTAAAGTGGCCAGAGTGCGGCCATGAAAACTGCCTTTGGTAACAATAATGACAGGTTCATTAATACCTTTGCTGTGACCAAATTTGCGCGCGATTTTGATTGCCGCTTCGTTTGCTTCAGCACCGGAGTTGCAGAAAAAAACCTTGTCCATTCCGGACAGTGCGGTTAATTCATTACCCAACAGTTCCTGATTTTTGATGCCATAAAGATTGGAGGTGTGTACCAGTTTGCCAGCTTGCTCACAGACAGCCGAGGTAACGGCAGGATGCGCATGGCCAAGTCCGCACACAGCGATACCGCCAAGTGCATCCAGATATTTGTTGCCTTTTTCATCCCATAACCAGACACCTTCACCATGTTCGAAAGTGACGGGTAGCCTGTTGTATGTTGTCATTAATGAGTCAGTCATGGTTAATCACGAAGCCGTAAAAACAAAAAAGCAGCCACGTGGTCACGAGGCCGCCATCTACTAGTCGTATGATTTTAGTGACAAATATAGCGGGACGCAAATATTTGTCGGGAAATCGGGCTGAATAGATTGCCGAGTTAAACAATAAAAAGCCCGACCGGGAACCAGCCGGGCTTTTTAGAGAGAAAAACAACTAATTATCAATTAGTTAGAATGCAAAACCGTGCATGTGACCGGTCATACATAACAACATCGGGATTGATAACAGTGTATTGGTGCGAGAAGCCATTAATGCCGTTTTCTTGGCAGAGGCAATCTGTTCCGGTGTTGCCTGCACAATACCCAGAATTTTCTTCTGATTTGGCCAAATTAGAACCCAGACATTAAAGAGCATGATAGTGCCGAGCCATGCACCAATACCGATAGTTACCCAGCCATCGGAAAGGGTAAAGGCATTGACAAAGCCGCCCCTGCCCAGACTTTCCAGTGCACCGGCACCGGTAAGCCAGGTTACTACTGCACCCCAGCGGAACCACAAAAGCGCACGCGGAGCGACATATTTATTGATTGCAGCCGGCCCAGGGCCACCACTGTCAGCTTCTCCCAATGCCTGACCGACAGCAGGGACTTGTACAAAATTGAAGTAATAAAGCAGACCAATCCAGGTGATACCAGCCAGTGCATGAAACCAGACTTGCATATGCAGCAGATTGACTGATGAGGATCCAAGCACAAAGATAATAACAATGGCTAATACAAAACCTGAAATAATAGTTCCGAGTACGGAATTAAGAGGATTCATTTTTCTTGCTCCTGTCACAACACATTAAATTTACACAAAAGGTGAGTAATTCAGTAGGTTAACGTAAAATAATT
>JAOUJV010000072.1 GCA_029882995.1 Gammaproteobacteria bacterium
TCCTGACAGCATCAATAGTAAGAAATAAAAAACCGTTTTATTCATTTTGTAATTCAACGTAGTAAAAGTGTGGTATTGCTAACCGTATCGATTATATGGATTAAATAATAGTCGCTTTTAATGCGTATTTGTTTCATCTCATTTATAATTCCTACGATTTGAAGGTCTTTAGTACTTTAATTATCGAACAAGAATACATATTCTCCAGTCTCAACTTCACGGAAGGCAGAAATGACGGATAAAACAATATTGGTGCCCGCACATTTGCAGAGCAGGGTGCAGTCTGAACAGACGGAATTGCTGTACAAGGCAATGCCTGTTTCAGTTACCTTCAGTATTATCAATGCCAGTATTATCGCTTTCATTCAGTGGGGAGTCATTGAGCACGCGATTATTGTTGCCTGGCTGGCAGCAACTGTTGCCATTTATCTTGGACGTGGTGTCACAGCTATTTTATATGTCAGGCGTGAAAATAAGCATGGAAATAATGATGACTGGCTACACTATTTTCTGATAGGAACATTTTTATCCGGTGTTGCCTGGGGTGGTGCCTCATTTTTCCTTTTTCCGGAAGACAATGTGGCACATCAGGTTTTTATTGCCTTTGTTATAGCGGGTATGACAGCTGGTGCCTCTTCAAGCCTGTCAGCACGTTATGAAACAGCAATTGCATTTATTGTTCCGGCAATATTATTTCTGATTATCAAATTAATGATAGTAGGCAGCACCATTTCCTACATGATGATGGTGATGACCGTGCTTTTCATGATTCAGGTACTGAATAGCACCAAACGAACCTATACAAATACATGCAACAATATTGTACTCAAGCTACAGAGTAGTGAGAGGGAAGAAGTATTACGCCAGAGTGAAGAACGGTTTCGTGCACTGGTCAATAATTCAATGGATGCCATTTTTCTGCATGATCAGCATGGTGTCATTATCGATATTAATCAGCGTGCTTGTGACACTCTGGGCTATTCACGCAATGAGTTACTCAGGATGACGGTTTTTGATATAGAAAAGGGAATTACTCAGGGTGATTTGAACAAGATTTGGCAAAAAATGAAAAATGGTGAGCCAGTAAGGCTGGAAGGAATGCATCATCGTAAGGATGGCAGTTTTTTCCCTGTTGAAATCAGTCTCGGTATGTTTGATAAGAATGGTGATAATTTTATTTTGGCTTCAGTGCGCGATATTACTGAACGTAAGCGGCGTGAAGATGCACTGAATGAATCAAGACAAAAATTATCATTACATATACAGCAAACGCCGCTGGCTGTAATTGAATGGAGTACTGATTTCAAGATCACCGAATGGAATCCGGCCGCCGAGAGAATATTTGGATTCACTAAAGAAGAGGCAATGGGGCGTCATGCGGCGGGTCTTATAGTTCCTGAATCTGTACGTGAACATGTTGATGATATCTGGCAGGCATTGATGGCGCAAAGAGGCGGCTTGCGCAGCACCAATCAAAATATTACCAAAGATGGAACCAGTATCATATGTGAATGGTACAACACCCCTCTGGTTAATGAATACAACAAGGTGATTGGGGTGGCATCACTTGCTCAGGATATTACAGAAAGAAAACAGGCAGAAGATTCAATGCTGCTTGCAAAGGAAGAAGCGGAAAAGGCAAACAAGGTAAAATCAGAATTTCTGTCACGCATGAGCCACGAACTACGTACCCCCATGAATGCAATTCTCGGTTTTGGCCAGTTGTTGTTACCGGAAATGGAGACAGAAGAACATAAAGAATACATGCAGGAAATTATTATTGCAGGTAATCATTTGTTAAAGCTTATCAATGAAGTACTGGATTTATCACGAATTGAGAACAGCACTCTGGATTTATCTCTGGGAGAAGTTGAGGTAGGGCAGGTGTTGCGTGAAAGTCTGGCACTGGTAAAATCATTGGCGGATGCGCGCTCGATTACATTAACTGACAGGATTAATCCAGAACCTGTTCATGTATATTCGGATATTACCCGTCTGAAACAGGTGATGATTAATTTGTTGTCCAATGCAATTAAATATAATCGCAGTGGTGGTAGTGTCACCATCAAGTCAGAAATCATTGGCAATAAGGCAAAAATCACGGTAGAAGATACTGGCAATGGAATAAGCAAGGATAAACAGAAATATTTATTTACACCATTTGAGCGACTCGGTGCTGAAAATAGTGGTATTGAAGGTACCGGCATAGGACTTGTGATCACGAAGCAACTGGTTGAAATGATGGATGGTTCAATTGGTATGGAAAGTGATGAAGGTGAAGGAGCAAGCTTCTGGCTGGAATTGAATCTGGCAAGCTCAAATGTGATTGAGATTAACAATAAGCCGGAAACAGTTTCTATTAACAAGGAAGAAATAATAGAAGGAACACATAAAAAAATACTTTATATCGAAGATAATCCTGCCAATATGAAGCTGGTTGAATCCGTCATGAACAAGCGTTCAAATATTGAATTGATTACTGCAAACAGACCGGAATTGGGATTGGATCTTGCAGTTACACACTTGCCGGATTTGATATTGCTGGATATAAACCTTCCCGGTATGGATGGGTATCAGGTGATGAAAAAATTATTAAATAACAAATCGACAAGACAGATACCGGTTATTGCTATTACTGCTAATGCAATGGAAAGTGATATTGCCAAGGGCAAAGAGGCCGGATTCAGATATTACCTGACAAAGCCGATTGATGTTAAACGATTACTTGATGTGGTTGATACTACTCTATCACCGATGTAGCAAATGTTATTTCAATTTTGACTGCAGAAATGCCACAATCCCATCCAGTGGAATGTCCTGATTATCTGCATCACGTCGACCTTTGTATTCAACCACGCCTTTATCCAGGCCCCGATCGCCGATAACGATACGATGCGGGATGCCGATCAGTTCCATATCGGCAAACATGACGCCGGCACGTTCCTTGCGATCATCAAATAATACTTCAATACCGGCTTCGCTGAATTGATCATAGAGTTTTTCGCAGGCTTCACGTGTGCGTTCTGATTTATGCATGTTCATTGGAATCATCGCAACAGTAAAAGGGGCGATTGCATCAGGCCAGATGATGCCCTTGTCATCATTGTTTTGTTCAATAGCCGAGGCAACAACACGTGATACACCGATCCCGTAACAACCCATGGTCATGATGATGTTCTTGCCATTTTCGTCCAGCACACCGGCATTCATGGCTTCACTATATTTTTTACCCAACTGGAAGATGTGACCAACCTCGATGCCGCGTTTGATGGAAAGCGTGCCTTTACCATCAGGGGACAGGTCACCTTCGACTACGTTGCGAATATCGGCACATTGTGGCGCAGGGAAATCACGCTCCCAGTTAACACCGGTCAGGTGTTTTCCATTTTCATTGGCACCACAGATAAAATCAGCCAGATGAGCAGCAGCATGATCGACAATGACAGGAATTGTCAGCCCAACCGGGCCAAGTGAACCAATATTGCAACCGATCACTTTTTTGATATTTTCTTCATCCGCCATTACCAATGGTGAAGCTACCTGAGTGAGTTTGGCGGCCTTTATGGCATTCAGCTCATGATCACCGCGCAGTACCAATGCCACCAGTGAATCATCAACACCGTTTACGATTAACGTCTTGATGCATTGCGCCGGTGTGGTTTTCAGAAATGCACTGACTTCGTCAATTGTATGTTGTTTGGGGGTGTCTATAGTTTGCATGTCCTGCGATGGTGCAGGACGTTTATTCTTTGGTGGCAAGGCTTCAGCCAGTTCAACATTGGCGGCGTAGTCACCTTGATCACTGAAGGCAATTGCATCTTCACCGGAGTCAGCCAGCACATGAAATTCGTGTGAAAGATTGCCGCCAATAGAGCCGCTGTCTGCCTGTACCGGGCGGAATTCAAGCCCCAGTCGTTCAAAGATGCGGCAATAGGTACTGTGCATGATTTCATAGGTTTCATTCAGTGAATCATGACTGGTGTGGAAAGAGTAGGCATCTTTCATTAAAAATTCGCGCGCACGCATGACACCAAAGCGAGGACGAATCTCATCACGGAATTTGGTTTGTATTTGATAGAAGTTGGCAGGCAGTTGTTTATAGCTCTGGATCTCGCGTCGTATCAGATCGGTAATCACTTCTTCGTGAGTTGGCCCAAAACAGAATTCACGCTGATGGCGATCATTCAGGCGTAACAGTTCAGGCCCATATTGTTCCCACCTACCTGATTCCTCCCATAACTCGGCAGGTTGTACAGCAGGCATCAACACTTCCTGTGCGCCGGCATTATCCATTTCCTCGCGTACAATTTTCTCAACCTTGCGTAAAACACGTAAACCCAGCGGCAACCAGGTATAGAGACCGGCGGCCAGTTTACGGATCATACCGGCCCTGAGCATGAGTTGATGGCTAATGACTTCTGCATCAGCCGGTGTTTCCTTGACGGTGGCAAGGAGAAATCTTGATACACGCATGACAGTTAATTCTTGTTTTACAAAAGAAACCGGATTTTAACGGGCGAGCAGGGTGTGAGTACAGTGTTTAAGCGAGAAAGACGTGAACAGAACAATTATTTTTTCTGTTTTTGCTGGATAATGGATGGCATAACGTTGGCATCATGATGGTATTTTAGTTTTTCGAACGGAATACCATCAGCTGGAGGCTCGTCAGTGATTTGCCAATTGCCATTTGTGTCCTGCCATTTGTAGACCGCAGTGCTGTTTTCAATCAGGCCGCTTTGTTGAGGCAATGATTTGGCTTTGGACAGCAATTCCGGGTGCTGATAGAGATAAAAGCCAGCGCCGATGAGGCAGATGATGAGCAAAATCTTGAACATAGCGAAAACAGTATAGATGGCTTGAGAGGCACCTGATACAGTCCTGTTTTTGTGAAGTGGTTCACAAAAAAACCAAGTGCTTGAAACTTAAGGAATTACTTGAAAGAGGTAAAATTAAGCTAAATCATGTGGTTACGATAAAAATCAAAGAAATTACCCTAATATGATTAAAGTAGTTTCTATTAAGTAAGTCCCTGATTTCCCGATATATACTATATAGACAACGGTTTTATGCGGGGTTGAAGTTATGCCGTTTCGAATTGCCTTAAGTGGCATCAACAGTTATTCATCCAGCCTGCGATCCACCAGCAATAATATTGCAAATGCTGGAACGACAGGTTTCAAACGATCCAGAACCGAGTTTTCTGATGTCTACGCATCGTCTACAGGTAGTGGTACTCGAGTTGCGGCGGTTGAAAATCAGTTTACTCAAGGCAATCTGGTATTTACCGGTAATACACTCGACATGGCGGTGGATGGACAGGGCTTCTTTCGTCTGGAAGATAACGGAACCACCGTATTTTCACGTGCCGGTAATTTTCATCAGGACAGAGACGGCTACATCGTCAATCAACAGAACCAGCGTTTGACCGGTTTTCAGGCTGATGCCAGCGGCAATATCACGGGTTCACTTGGTGCCTTACAACTGGATGCGAGTGGTATTCAGCCGGGTGCGACAACACGAATCGACATGGGACTTAATCTGGATGCATCAGGCGATGTACCGGGCATGCCTTTCGATCCTGATAATGCGGACAGTTACAATCATTCCACAACTGTCACGGTATATGACAGTCAGGGTTCAGAACATGAGCTGAGTCTTTATTTCCAGAAGACTGCAGATAACACATTTGATGTTTATGGCTACTCGGGTGGTAGTCAGGTGTTGGCCGCAAGCAGTATTCATTTTGATGACGGTGGACAGGTCTCATCACCATCTGCGCCATCTGAAATAAGCATACCGGCTTTTAATCCCGGCGGTGGTGCAGCAGATTTGAATATCACACTGGATGTAGCAGACGTTACACAATACGGCAGTGATTTCAGCGTTAACTCAATTTCGCAGGATGGGTTTGGTACAGGACAGCCATCCAGTTATGACATTAGCGGTACGGGTGTGATAAGCGCACAGTTTACCAATGGTCAGTCACGGGTACTGGGACAGGTGGCGTTGGCGAACTTCACTAGCCCTCAGGGACTGACACCATTGGGTGATGCTAGTTTTGCTGACAGTTATGAGTCAGGTGCCCCATTGATTAGTACACCGGGTAGCGGCAGTCTGGGGCTGGTACAGTCCGGTGCACTGGAGACATCAAACACCAATCTGGCTGAAAGCCTGATAAACCTGAAAATGAATGCCTATCAATTACTGGCTCAGGTCAAAGTAATTGAAACTGCGGAGGAAACAATAGGTTCACTTTTTGACGCAACGGCGTAAAATTCGGATTATCTTCCCAAGGGGGTGGTGATTAATGCTGGCGATTACAGCAACAAATCAAACTCTCGTTTCTGGTTACGGGTTGTCTATCACGGACAAACAAACACCGGAACAAGCCCCACTCGTGCCTCCTGCCGAGGAATCAGACAAAATCAATGGCAATAAAAAACAAGCTGACAATAAACAGGCGGTAAACTCATCCAGCAAAGACAAGGAATCAGACAAAACAGAACAGTCTGAAAAAAAAGAAGGACCAGAAAATTCAGAGTTAAGTCCCGCAGAGCAACGTCAGATACAAAAGCTGGCATCTCGTGACAGAGAGGTGCGTGCGCATGAACAGGCACATTTATCAGCTGCTGGCGGTTTGGCCAAAGGCAGTGCCAATTTTCAATATGTAAAAGGGCCGGATGGGAAACAGTATGCTGTCGGTGGTGATGTTACGATCGATGCTTCCGAGGTGGCTGGTGATCCGGAAGCGACGTTGCGTAAAGCCAGCAAGATTCGGGCTGCAGCACTGGCACCCGCCCAGCCATCCGCTCAGGATGTCGCAGTAGCTGGCAGGGCATCACAAATGGCAGCCGAGGCAAGGGCGCAAATCAACGCTGAAGCAGTGCAGGCACTTGCCGAATCGGCCAGTCAAAACAATACTAGAGGGGAGGCCGCAGTAAAGGCCTATCAGGAAAACACTGAAGAAGGACAACAACAACCGGAACTGGCCTTGTATGCCTGATCCCAAAAGGACACTGCGTGAACGTAAAAATTGAAGACATACTCAAACGAAAAGGCAATGACATTTTAACCGTGACACGCAATGTGTCGATTGATGAAGCCGTTCATACCATGGCCAGTAACAAGATCGGGGCACTGGTGGTTGAAGATGACGGGATGCTGGAAGGCATTATCACTGAGCGTGATGTTCTGCATGCACTGGACGAACGTGGCTTCAGTGCTGTTTCCAAACTCAAGGTTGAAGATTTAATGACAGCCCAAGTGCATACCGGTGCGCTTCAGGATGACATTGTGTATGTAATGACCACCATGGACAAACATCGTTTCAGACACATGCCGGTTGTCGACAATGGCAAGCTGGTCGGTCTGGTATCAAGCAAGGACGTTGTGAAAACGGCGTTGGCGGCAGAGAGTATGGAGAACAGGATTCTAAAACATTACATCAAGAACTGGCCTGAAGACGAGTAAAACGATCCGGGCTGTTTTCAGAAAATGGTTACAAATTGTTTTTAGAAAACAGAAATTAAATTGGCAGGAACACTGCTGATGCCAGTGTCTGCACGATTCTTTTGATATTGCGATTGGTTTGTTCTGAAATAATTAATGCCATGGTATCCTGTTGCGAAATGAGCTTTCCAAACAGGCGTTCAAAACTCAGATTTTTCACTTTCCCGTTGACCGCATTACTGAGTAAAAACAGGTTGCCTTTGGTATCACGGGTATTATTCAGCCGCCACGCGGCAATTTCAATATTGCGGGCGCAGTTATAGAGTTTTTGCGGATCCAGCTCATCAAACATGAAAAATTCTTCCTTGTGGTTATAGGAAGCCGTGATCATGATTTTAAGCCCCTTGATAAAGGCCTTTACCCGATCGCCGGTATAGGCCTCATCAAATGCATGCTGAAAGTGAATGACACCATCTCCTGAGCCGGTTAATCCGCTTTCGTAAACAAAAATATTCTGGAGTGCATTTTCAACAGACGAATAGGAGCTTTTTGACAGTTCTTTTGGATTGCGCAGATAGAGCTTTTTTGCCAGACGGCGTAACTGTTTCAGCGTGGTTTTAAGATGAATATCACTGACAGTATCAATGTCTGATTTTGCCAGATAGGAAATGGGCGATTTGTTTTTTTGTGATGCAGTCTGGTTGGCGCAGGAAGACAGAAACGTGACCATAAATGAGCCAAGAAAAACAACAATCAGTGCGGAGTAAATCCGGTTCATTTTGTAATGACTATCTCCCGATTATCAGAATTCAGTGGCATAAAATATTTAATAAATCAAGTCTCGATCTTTGGTCTGGATATATTATAGTTGAAACTGAAACGCATAAAAACGGTGTAATTTGTAAATACATGAGTCATACGATATACAAACAGAAAATACACAGATTGATCAGTCTGTATGAGTATAATTATCGTCGTCTGTGTGCACTGGTTCCTGCTCTTGCTGATGCAGAAGGCGAGCTTATGTTGCGTGATGATACTCATGTGCGTTTTTCATTACAGATAACGGAACAATGCAAATACACCACAATGCTGGCGTTGAAACACTATTTTGATCATGAAGATCATGTAGTGGATATGGAACTCAATATTCGTGTTTCACATGATGCCGCGGTTGCAGAAGTTGTCTCCTATCAGCATCATGGCCGTCTCGAGCCTGTTTACGAATACCCGAATGCGAAGATGTATCACAAGGATGAGAAATACCAGCATAACCGCCTGCTGGCAGACTGGCTGAATTTGTGTGCCGACAGGCAGTATGTCCTTATCAAGCCAGATAGCGTATTGATATAGGGTTTTTCCAGTTGGTTAACCACCTGCTTTTCATATAAAAATACCTGCCTGTATCCCTTTTTAAAGTTGATGCCGCTTGCTGTCGATATATATAGCAAGAGACAGTTTATCCCTTTAATAAGGCAGTTAGGGGTGTATCACATAATAAAAGGGCAGGATAATGAAAAAGTCGAATAAGGAAAAAATGAAAACAGCACGCCTTATGGAAAAGGTGGAAGACATTGCATTGCAGTCACATGCGGATCACAGCAAGAAAACATCGGAAGACATTCAAAAACGGGTTTCCAGACTCATTGAAAAATGGGAAGAGGAAGACTGGAAGCAGAGGCTCGAATCAAAAGATGATTTTGAGGAAAGCATCCATTACGAATGGGGTAATAATACCCGCCACTAGTTTTTCAAATTGATTAGCGCCGCTTCGGCACGTTTATCGTTATGCGATGCCAGGCGCGAAATCAGATTATCCAGTCCACCACGTCTTATTTCAGAAGCAAAATTATTTCTGTAGGTAACAACCAGACTGATCCCGGCCACGGTCACGTCATAGATTTTCCAACCATCCTTTTTCAGATGTAAACGATAATTAACAGGCACTGGTTTGCCCGTTGTGCTGTTAATTTCAGTTCTGACGGTAAGATCGTCAACCGAACCGCTGTCTTCGGTCATGGGCAGGTAATTCACCTTGCGTGTCAGTGCAATATCGATATTCTCTGCAAGCGCAGTAGCATAGGTCTGCATCAGCATGGAGATAAACAGGGATTGAAACTGTTCCTTTTGTGTATTAGTGGCGCGACGCCAGTGTTTACCTAGTACAAGGCGGGACACCTTGGTCAAATCCAGATGTGGCAGTAATAATCTCTTGGCCAGGTCCTGAATGCTTTCAGGGGAGAGTGATTTGGATTCACGCACATTCTGCAATTCCTTGATAAAGGAAGTGGTGGCAGTTTCAATAATATCCTTAGGTTTCGCCGGTGCTGCCTGTACAACAGAAGCCAGCAGGCTTGCCAGAAATAGGAGGGAAACGGCTTTTGTCACTGTTTGCTTTTGCACTGTTCAAATCCTTGTATGACTGCTTGTGGATACAGATGATAAGGGAATCCAGACATAACTCAAGTGGTTCATAAACATAACTGATTCGGCTCATTGACCCTGCTTATGTCTTTTACCCGTAATTCATAGCATTAGACGCCAGTTATGCGTAAACGTTTCAAATCAGGATGGGGTTTTCCACCAGAGAGAGAGTTCGGGAACGTAGGTAATCAGCATCAGCCATACGAGCATTATCATCAGAAAGGGGATAGCGGCCCTGAAGAGCGCCATAATGGGCTTACCGAAGCGCTGGCTGGCTATGAAGAGGTTTAGACCAACGGGTGGCGTGATATAGCCGATCTCCAGATTGGCCAGAAAAATGATCCCCAGATGAACAGGGTCAATACCGTAGCGGTTAGCCAAAGGCAGTATCAGGGGCACAATCACAACAATGGCAGAAAAGATATCCATGATACTGCCGGTGAGCAGCAGGAATATATTCAACAGGATAAGAAAACCAAGTGGAGTGTCTACATAGGACTCCAGAAACGCGAGCAACTGCATGGGTAACTGGGCATCAATCAGCAGGTTGGTTAAACCCAGCGCCACACCGAGAATGATCAGAATACTGCCCACCAGTATGGCCGTGTCCTTGAGGATAACAGGCAGATCTTTTGTCAGATTTATTTCTTTATAGATAATGCATTCAACGAACAAAACATACATGGCAGCAACTGCTGCAGTTTCAGCAACAGTAATCAGTCCACCAAAAATACTGCCAATAATAATTACCGGTAACACAATGTCCCATGCGCTTTCTTTTATTGCCTGTCCCAGCACATGCCAGCGAAACCGCTGCAGGGTCACGGTTCTTTTAACACCACAGTAATTACTGTAAATCGATAACATGACAATCAAAAGTATGCCTGGGAAAATGCCCGCCAGAAACAGTTCATTGATATTGACCTTGGCAACAATGGCATAAAGCAGAATGACCAGACTGGGTGGAAATAACAAACCGATTGAGCCCGAAGCCGTGAGTATGCCGGTAGCAAAGCGTTCCGGATAATCGGCAATTTTCAGTAATGGATACAGCAACCCCCCAAGCGCCATGATAGTCACACCGGATGCTCCCGTGAATGCGGTAAAGAAGGCACAAGAGAAAATGGTGACAATGGCTACACCACCCGGAAACCAGCCAACCAGTGCATTGAACAAGCGAATCAGTCGATGAGGTGCTCCACCTT